>CAYVCF010000082.1:0-1536 GCA_964450135.1 Candidatus Woesearchaeota archaeon | reverse complement strand
ATAAAAATCAGTAAATATTTAAATGAATTAATGTGGATGGACGGAATAAAAAATCCCCCGCACAAAATAAAAGTCAGGGCAATTAAAGAAGGAGACATTGTAACAGTTGAAGCGGTTGAACTTCCAGAAGTTTTGAATTTCAAGAAAAAAAGAGAAGAAAAAATTTCAAAAAAAGCAGAGAAAGAAGCTGGAAAAAAGAAAGCTGAGAAAAAAGAAGAAAACACCGACGAGAAAAATAAAATAATTGAAGATGATAAAGAAAAAGCAAAAGAAGAAGAAAAGAAAAAATTTGAAGAAAAAAAAGAATCAACAATTGAAGGAATGGAAAAATTTGAAGAGCAAAAACACAAACAATCAAAACATTTAATCGGCGGAAAGAGTAAAGAACAAAAACATCAATTTAGACAAGCGTTGGAGAAATAGTTTTTGAAGAAGAAACCTCCGAAGAGAGAAAAAATTTGGTGCTACGCACGATTTATTTTTATTAATAATAAACTTACTCGCGAGCCCACATTTTTTGAAGCGATTAATGAACTCGCCCTATTCAAGTCCCACTCGTTTATGGATTCTTTCGTGAAAACTCTCGGCTTCGCTGAAAAATTATTTCATTGGTTTTTATTGTTGGGGGTTCAATTTTTTTGCAAAATTATTCTAATCCTCGCTATTCAAAAATATTTAAATCTTCAAAACATTCTTTTTTAGTATGTTAAATGAATTAAAATACAAATTACATTCATATGCAAATCCTGAAAAAGCAAAACTGCTTCAAAGATTTTTCAAAACAGGAAAAGGAGAATATGGCGAAGGAGATATTTTTATCGGAGTTAAAGTTCCTGACACAAGAAAAGTTGTAAATGAATTTTGGAACAAGATTAATCTTGAAGAAATTCAGGAATTATTAAATTCAAAAATTCATGAAGAACGATTATGCGGAATTTTAATTCTTGTAAAAAAATATTCAAAAGAAAAAAACACAGAAGATAAAGAGAAGATATTTCATTTTTATTTGAAAAATTTTAATAGGATTAATAATTGGGATTTAGTTGATTTAAGCGCACCAAACATCGTCGGAGATTTTGTTTTTTCAAATCCGAAATTTAAGGAAAGAATTTATGAGTTTGCGAATTCAGAAAATTTATGGAAGAAAAGAATTGCAATACTTTCAACATTTAAGTTCATTCGAGAAAATGATACAGAAAACAAGAAATTTTCTGTCCCCTCTAAATCAAAAAATCAAAATGATTTAGCGGGTTTTGACGACTCACTTAAACTCGCGAAACATTTTCTCGACGACAAACACGATTTAATTCACAAAGCAGTTGGTTGGATGTTAAGAGAAATTGGAAAAAGAAATGAAAAAATTTTGGAAGAATTTTTGAAAAAGAATTTTAAAAAAATGCCGAGGACAATGCTGAGATATGCAATTGAAAAATTTGAAGAGGGGAAAAGAAAAGAGTTTTTGAAAAAGTAATTATTTATTACAACAACCTATTTAAAGTGAAAGGGATTAGAATTAATATGAAAAAAAGTTTAATG
>CAYVCF010000081.1:0-1566 GCA_964450135.1 Candidatus Woesearchaeota archaeon | reverse complement strand
TTCAAATATTTTTTTATGGTTCGACCGAAAACTTTCACGAGTTATCGCCTCAAAAATAAAAAACGAGTGGGGGTTTGAGTTAGGTGTGGGCGTTGGGTTTCTTTTTCACAAAAAGAAACTACATTGGTAGAAAAACTTTCTTTGCGGTTAAACGATATCCCTAATTGCCTCCAGTTGATATCGCATAAAATAAATTATTCAACTTTCTTGCAAAAATTTATTCAACGAGTTAGATTATTATTTTCTCATCGGGTTTCTAACTAAATTCAAAAATGGGTTTCTTTTTTAGAAAAAAAGAAACTACAATGGTAGAAAAAATTAATTTTGACAAATCTTGTGAGATTTGTTTAGAGAATTTTCCAAATGCCTCCAGTGGATATCGCGTGAAATATTATTTTCCGTCGGGTTTTGAAGTAAATTCTTCAAATAAATTCAAATATTTTCTACAACAGCTTATTGTAAATCCAAGCAAATAAAAAAGAGAGGATAAATCCGTCGACAAAACCATAAATTATTCCAAGAATTGCTCCAAAAATTGTTGCCTGATAACCAAACAAACCATAAACTGACATAAACATTGCGACAATTCCTGAACCGTAGTCATTGAATGTTGCAATAAGAGCAAATAAAAAAAGAATTGCTCCAAAAATTATCCCGCCTGAAATTCCAAATTTAATTTTGTTTAGTCGTCCTGTAAAAATTATTTTTGATTCATTAAATTCTTTAACTATTTTTTTAGATTTATTTTTTTCCATCTTATATTTAATTAAACAATTAAACTTTAAAAAACTTTACAATTCGCAACTTTTCTTAACTTTGCTCTTGCGCGGGCGATTCTTGATTTTACTGTTCCTATTGGAATTCTTAACAATTCTGAAATTTCTTTATGACTTTTTTTGTTAACATGTTCTAAAATTAATGCCTGTCTATAATGTCCTGGAAGTTTTTCTAATTCTTTTAAGGCCTGTTTTCCTAATTCATCAAGCTCTGCTTCTTCTGCTGGACTTAATGATTTATCATCAATAACCCCCAATGTGAAATTTCTCCCTTCTTCATCTTTTTGTGAAAGAAGTTCGTCAAGAGAAACATCTCTTTGCGAGCCCCTTGATTTATTCCAATAATATTTATTTCTTGCTAAATTAGATGCAATGCGGTAAAACCAAGTTGAAAATTCTGAATTTCCTCTAAATCTTCCACTTTCTTCGTGAGCGCTTCTCCAGATACTCCTCATTATATCTTGAGTAACTTCTTGCGCATCTTGACGATTTCTTAAAATTCCGTAGGCAATTTGATATGCTCTTTTTCTTTGTCCATTATAAATTTTTTCAAATGCAACTCTTCCGTCTTCAGGATGTTCTAACATTTCTCTATATAGTTGCGCTTCTTCAGATTCCCAATATGGTCCTGAAAATTGTTCTGCAGTTAATTTTTCCATTTTGATTTTAGAGAATTAATCTTTAAATACTTTACTACTTTAAAGTTAGAATTGTTTTTTGAATAAAATTTCCCTCACATAAAAACTATTTTTATAATTTCCGTCCCATTTAAAATTTATTTTATATTTTG
>CAYVCF010000080.1:0-1626 GCA_964450135.1 Candidatus Woesearchaeota archaeon | reverse complement strand
GGTGAAAATCCGCAACCCTCAATTTCTTTTTGAATTTTTTTCCCAATTTCTGAAACAAAAATATTTTCTTTAAAAATTTTCTTCGCACTTTCAAGAGCTTTTTCCGAAGCTGAAATTAATTTTTTATTTTCTAAAGAATTTTCTAGGTCAATTGAAAATGCAGTGTCTGCAATATTTCCGTCAATGTGGATTCCTAAATCAATTTTCAAAAGTCCGTGAGCTTTGGTTTTATCGTCGTGAGTCGGAGTGTAATGTGCGGCAATTTCATTTATTGAAAGATTTACAGGAAATGCTGGCTTTCCGCCGAGTTCCAAAATCTTTTCTTCAATTTTTTCTGCAATTTCCAAAAGCAACATTTCTTTTTTCACAAAACTTTTTGCAAAATCCTTAACTTGCTTTGCGAGTTTTCCTGCTTGAATTATTTTTTCTTTTTCCATTTTTATTTCTTGTTTTTTTATTTCCTGTTTTCTTTATTTTTTATTTTATTTATTTTTTATTTCCTGTTTTCTTTATTTTTTATTTTATTATTTGGTTTTTGTTTTTAAAATGGAAAATATAGAAAATTTCCTATTTTCTTTATTCTCAATAATTTACTAAATGAAAAATACTTTAAGAAACTTTGCAACAATATATTTAAATGTTTGTCGTAAATTCATGATAATTGTTTGGGGTTTTTGAAACTTTTCAAATAGTTAGAAAGTTAAAACCTCTTCTCCTCTTGCAAAAATTCCACCTTGAGGATTTTTATCAGGGCAAAATGCCCCTCTATTTTTTATTCTTATCCCTTGTTCTTTTGTTACTATTCCAATATTTTGTCCTTGAATTCTGTAATCTGCTACGACTTTTATAACTTCATCTGGTTTGGGAGTTACTATAATCATACCCTGACCCATATTCCAAGTTTTGTACGCTTCAATATCTGGAACTCCCCCCAATGCCTGAGTATATTCTACAAATTCAGAAGGCTCAAAAGGTGCATCAATAACCGCTCCCAATCCTGAAGGCTTTAAAACTCTTCCAAGCTTTCCAGGAACTCCGCCACCAGTAATATGTGCTACTCCATGAACTTTTGTTTTTGGTTGTCTATCGTATCCACCAAACATATCAACAACTGCAGCAGTATAAATTCTTGAAGGAGTTAGTGCTAAATCTGCTAAACTTACATTTCCCCTTTTCCATAGAACTCGGTGCCAATTATCTCCGTGATTCTTTTTCATAATTTTTCTTACTAAAGATAACCCATTCGACCTGAATCCTTCTTCTCTTAATCCAACTAAATAATCTCCTTCTTTTATTTCTCTTCCAGTAAACATTCTATCTCTTTTAGCAAACCATACAACTCCTGCACCCCAATTATAATTAAAATTACCAAATCCTCCAACTCTGCTTCCAAGTTCAGCAACTTCTCCGTTAACAATTGCTACATTTGCCGCTTTTGCAGCAGCAATATAACCTTCTGCAAGTTGTCTAACTTCTTCAATAAAAGGTTCATCAGAAGTTCCAAGTGAATTAACATCAAGTATTGAACCAATTAAAACTGGCTCAGCTCCTCGAACTACAGCATCATCACAAACCATCGCAAATAAATCATAAGCAATAGTTCTATGATTTTTAACTCTCTCTGCT
>CAYVCF010000079.1:0-1717 GCA_964450135.1 Candidatus Woesearchaeota archaeon | reverse complement strand
CCTGAACAAATTGCAGACGGATTTAATTTTAGAAGACATCTAACTTGCAGACCTGTTGATGAAGGGTTTTCCCCTTCTCGATTGCCGGGCGATAGATTTAGAAAAAAATATTTAGATCTTTATTAAATTAAAATTTTAAAAATTTAATTTTTGGACGAGAAATATGCTCTTTTCAAACAATTTCTTATAATTTGCAAAATTTTTTTACAGATTAAAAACTAATAACCCTGCGTAAAATTTTTTTCATCTTAATAATTTCTCTAGATTTTTTCTTGCTCACGCTGGCAAAAAAATCTAAAACTAATTGCGACTTCGTTACCTTTATTTGAAAATCTTAATTAAAGTTAGTTGCGAATAAAAAGAACCCTCTGGTTCTCTCAAAAATTTTCTTTTTTATTTTTGAAATTTTTGGGACTCAAAAAATCTTTTGCGAGATTTTTTCAGTTTTTTATCTCCTCAAAATACTGAAAGGCGATATCTTTTTATGCCTCCGAGGATATCGCGAGTTTTTCTGATTTAATTATCACACTTTATCAGAGTTTAATTTTTGAATTTTCTCGTCGGTATTTCAGAATTTTTTATCTCGCAGAATCAGCCTGCGCCTCAGATTCTTTTCTTCTTCTAACTGCAAAACTCTCGCCGTTTTCTTCTGAGGCCAAAATAATTTCTTCTGCTAAACTTTGCGCAAAAGTTTTTTTCTTGTTAAATGCTTTGTCTGATGCGCCATGCGAAATCCATTTTAGCGCAAGGTTTAATCTTCTCAAAGGCGAAACATCAACTGCTTGCGGATATCTTGCCCCGCCATATTCAATCACAGTTATCTCGTCGCGCGGAGCAGAATTTTCAATTGCCTTGACCAAAACTGCAACAGGATTTTTTCCAGTTTTCTTTTCAACCATTTCAAGAACTTCTAAAATTATTCCCATATTTTTTGAATATTTTCCAGTGGAAGTTCCCTTTTCAATTTTGTGTTTTTTATTTCTGTGTCCTGATACTGAAATTTTATTCATCAATCTCTCAACGACATTTACTTTTGTCTGGCCGTGCTTCACAACATTTCTTCCTTGTGATTTTAAAATCAGTTTTGGTTTTAGATTAATTATTTCTTTCAACCCCAAATCATTTACAACAATTTCTTTTAAATCATATTTGTCAAAAATTTTAAAGTCAGGCAAAATTAATTCTTGTTCTGTCATTGTAAAACCCTTATTAAATTTCTTCTTTTTAATTCTCCGTCGACAATTTCATAAGTTTGAGAAAAATCTTCTGCTTTACCTAAAAATAATTGATCTGCTTCTCCATCAATGCTTTGATCATAGTTTAGAACTGCACTTTCCCGCTGATGGTTTAATCTTCCTACTCTCCCATTATATCTAACTTGTTGTTCTTCCCAAGAATATTTTTCATCATCTTTTTTTCTTTCAATTCCTCCAACTAAAACCTCCTCTTCTAAAACTCTTCTTGCATCTGTAGTAATTATCATCTTCTACCTTTTTGTATCTTACCGCTGACAAGTCGCGCGAGCGGTTGGTCATTTACTTTAATTACTTGAAATCTAATTCCTGGGATGTCGCCCTTTGAACGACCTTGTTTTCCGCCGATTCTTTCAATCATAACTTCGTCGTGCTCGTCGATAAATTTCTGTGCTAGGTTGCCCGGAATAAATGCAGTTACTTGCTTTCCATTTTTCTTTAGCTGAACTTTGCAACATTTTCTC
>CAYVCF010000078.1:0-1736 GCA_964450135.1 Candidatus Woesearchaeota archaeon | reverse complement strand
TGAATTCTTCTTTTCATTTCCGGATTTCTTGTCAATTTCTGCCATACCCTGCAGCCAAAATAATGATGAGTTCCTTTTGCTACATCTGTTAATCCATCGGCGGCTAGTAAAGACAGTAATGGAAGATAGATTCCCAAAAAAATTTGGAATCCCGCCCCAAAAGCTTTATAAGAATTAGAAAAATCTGAGGATAATAAAGAAACTAAATCATAATTTGAATTGGCTAAAAGATAAAAATCCGCGACTCCAAGAGTAACGCCTATACCGGCATTAACAGCTCCTGCAAGTCTTCCCATTGTTTTTATTTTCATGATTTCTTTCAGGAATAATTGTTTTTAAAGTTGTTGGTGTAAATAGTATCTCCGATTGGAATGACCAAAATAAATATTTCTAACTAGGAAAATCCTCTTAGAATAAAGAAGTGTCACTTCCCCCTGCAGAACGTTATCTCTGCATGAAGATTCTCTATCCTTGATGAGTATACTTTTTTGAAACCCTGGCCATTTCAATTAAAAATTCTTTAAAACAAATTTCATCTTTATAAAAACAAATCCAAATTGTTTGAAGTAACTGTTCAAACAAGAAAAAGAAATATCTTATTTTCATTTCTTTTGATTTACACTTTATTCTTGCTTCATCCTGGACTCTAAACTGTGTTTCAATTCTCCATCTTTTTTTGTATTGCTTTAGAATATCTCCTAAAGCAACTTTCTCGACGTTAGTCGCAAAAATCCAATCATAATTTTTGTCTGATCTTGGATCATAAATTTGTTTTAGAAAAGTCAAGTAATTTTCCCCTTCCCAAGTCGACATGTCTTTCTTAAATGTATAATCATGAACAAAAATTGTTTTTTTCTCTTCTAATTCTTCAAACAATTTTTTGTATTCTTTTCTTTTTGGGGCAAAAATCAAATAAGAATATTTTAATTTTGTTAATTCAAGCATCAAATCATTATCATAAAATCCCCTATCAAACAAAATTAACTTTATTTCTCCAACATAATCTTTTATTAGAGATAGGCAATAAATTATTGTTTGACTTTTATAATGGCCTATCTTTATTGGAACTGAAATTAAAGGTATTTTTTCTGGGATATCGTCGGAAATTATGCTGCAAGTTAAAAATTTAAAATGTCCTGTTATAGCATCTTTTCCAGTCCAACCATGAATATCAAAACCCTGAACTTCTCCATAAAAATCCTCATCAGTATAATCAAAGGCAAGGATAACTTCTTTTTCATTCAGCTTAAATTTTGCAGATAATCTTTTTATGTAATTCAAATAAGCATAAGTAGTCATGGTTATTGGAGACTCTTTTATTCGACGATAAAGCGTGTCTGCATTGTCCCCAACAGTTTCCACATAAGTATTGTAAGTCGAAGAATTTATAACAGAGTCTAATAATTCAAATCCTGTTATTTTGCTTATTTCATAATCTAATCCTAACGAATCATTAATGAAATGCTTGAGTATTCCCAAACTAAAGCTGATTTTATTTTCATCAATCATTTGTAATCACTAAGTAAACTGTCTTTCCTAAATATTCCTTGGGACAGTCTACTTTGGCGCTAGTACCAAATTTTGTTACTTTCCTCTTGAGAAACCCAAGAATATTCTTAATTTTTAGCTCAGACTTAGTATTTATTTTAATAATCTTCATATATCTATTAGATATCTTATATTTATAAGCTTTATGGAATAACTCTTAAATACTAACTCTCATTCGGAGATACTGT
>CAYVCF010000077.1:0-1753 GCA_964450135.1 Candidatus Woesearchaeota archaeon | reverse complement strand
TTTAATAGCCCCGCCCAGATTCGAACTGGGGTCACAGCCTCCAAAGGGCTATATACTTGACCGCTGTACTACGGGGCTTTAAATTATTATGAAGAAAGGGGTTTTAAAGATTTTGGGGGGAAAGAATTTATTGAATCGGATAGTTTTGTAATTGGGTTTTTATAAGGTAAATTACTAAAATAATCTGTATAATATAAACTGCAATTGCGATACATCCCATTACAATTCCAATACGTCCATAAGTTGTTTGATTTTTCTTTTTTTGTATACACCCAAATATGATCCCTAAAATAGATAAAACCAATCCAACCCCGCTCACTATTCCTTGAAAGTTATAAGAAAAAGAAATAAGAATAAAAATTAACCCCATTAGAGAAAGAATGGTGCTTACAATTCCATACGAGGTTTCATTTTGCATAAATAATTAATGGTATTCTCATTTAAAAATCTTTTTATAAACTTACTAATTCCTAAGGATTCTATATAAAATCCTTTTTAAATTTGAAAATTTTTATTAATTATTATAAGGATTACGCTTTTGTCGTCGGTATTTTTCTTTTTTTTATTGGGACACAATTAAATTTAAAAACTAAAAAACAATTTAATCTTATATATTCATGAATTAGAAAGGGGGATCTGATTCGGGGGTTGTTTGATATTTCCAATCAAATTAATCCCCGAATCCCTTTTTACATCTCTATTGATCATTTTTCATTTATAAACTTTTTTGAAAGTTGATGTTCTTTCTATTACAGAAGAGCTTAGAAATTTTTTTAAGCAATAAGTTTACTAAACGAAATAGCAAAATACATTGTTAAAAAGAAAACTATAATTAAAATAATAAATAATCCTGCCCAATAAAACCATCTGTTTTTATATTTTGAGAATATTGCACCAACTACAAAAGTGATTATCATAGAAAATAAAATTATTAACCATTCTATCATCATAATTATTTAAGTAATTTCTTATTTAAAAGTCTTTTGGAACGTCAATAAATTTCTCAATTTTCCAAGAAATTTTTTTAAAAACTTTTTTTACAAATAATTTATAAACTAATTTACCTTAAAGATAACTATGGGGGGAAAATTATATCCCTTGCTTGATGAGATAATTTCTGAGCTCCGTAGGATATCCCTTCAAACAGAGATCATTAAAACTGAAACAAAGTTGATTTACAGATTAAACAAAAGAGATAATCGTTATTCTTTTGCTATGGGTATATTTTTTACCGCAATATTTTCTTTTTTAGTAGCCCAATCAAGTATTTATCGATTTATTTCAATCATGCTTTTTATTATTGCTATTGTTATTTTTATTTTTACAAAAGTAAGTAGAAAAAATGAAAGAAGATATCTCTTAAGAGAAGGGGAAATTTTATATCGCAAAATGGGATTGAATAACAAAGAAATTAGCCGATTGATTAGAGGAGATTTGTTTTTTTAAAATCTGCAGAGAGTTCAAAAAACAAGAAATTTTCTGGGACATTCAACTCACGTTGGAGTTGAAGTAGTTGAAATCCCGAGAAATCTTTTTGAATTTAGTCCGATGTCTGATGATGTAATTTCTTCGTGATATCCACCGGAGGTGAGCATTTTTGCTAATAATCCATAAATGCAAGAGTGCGAATTATTGAGAGATATCGCACACCGGAACAGAAAAGGAGATAGTGTGGGGAAGAACCTTGGGTCTTCTCAAAAGCCTGCAGAGGAGCTCAGAAATTTTTTTCAAAATTTCTGGGACATTCAAAAGA
>CAYVCF010000076.1:0-1767 GCA_964450135.1 Candidatus Woesearchaeota archaeon | reverse complement strand
TTTATCAGTCAAGTAGAGAAAGTATTAGAAAAAATTTAAGGGGATATAAAAAAATTCCATTTTTGATAATATATTTTGGCGAAAATATTTTGAGCAAAGTTGATTGCAAAAAATTTGAACACCGACGACAAATTTTGCTATCAATAAGTTTTTTGTTTGTCGCGGATTTTTGATATCTTCAACTTTTATTTTCAATTTGGGTTAATACCCCATAGCTTGCTGAGAAGCTAAATTGGAGAGATAGAAATTGCTACACAGATTTTAGACAATTTCTTTATTATAATTTACAATTTCAGGCTTTGGTGAAACACAGATTAATTTTCATTTTCGTGAAACAAATTTTTTCTAATGCCGAAGGCATTTTTTATAATTAGTATTTGAAATCTTGAATTAAATTTCGTCGCGGATTTTAAATTCTTTACAATTTTTTTGCAAAATGTTTTTCATTACAACAATACTTAAAAACCGACACAATTTATTATTTCTATGTTAGTCAAACTTGAAAACCCAAATATTTTATTAAAAGCAGTTGAAATAATTTCAGAACTTGTTTTAGAAGTCAGAATAAAATTAAACGAGTTTGGTCTTAGCATAATTGCTATGGACCCTGCAAATGTTTCAATGGTTTCTTTTCGACTTCCGCGAAGCGCGTTCTCGCAATTTGACCTCGGTGAAAATCCAAAAGAAGTTATTGGAGTAAATTTAGAAGACCTAAAAAGAATTTTAAAAAGATGCGGTTCAAGCAGTTCGCTGACTATGGAAAAAATTGACAATACTCTTAATTTGCAAATCTTTGATAGAATAAAAAGAGATTTCACGCTTTGTTTAATTGAAATAGAATCAGAAGATAAAGAGATTCCAAATTTAGAATATAGTTCGGTTATAAAAATAAATTCAGAGGACTTAATAGACGCTGTTGAGGACTGTGTTGTCGTCGCTGACGCCTGTGGTTTTGTGATTAAAGAAGGAAAATTTATAATTAAAGCAAACGGATTAAATTCGGCTAAAATAGAATTCTCTGGCGACCAAGTTGAAATTCAGGCAGAGGACTGCAAGGCAAGATATAGTTTGGAATATTTGCAAAAATTTATGAAAGGGGCGAAACTTTGCGAAAAAACAATTTTAAAATTTGCGAACGACCACCCACTGAAAATTGAATTCAAAAATCCTGAAATGGAAATTGATTTTATTCTTGCTCCAAGAGTTGAGACCGAGGACTAATGCGAGCAATCGCATCACAACAGAAAAGCAAGCATTGATCCGAGTAGAGGATTGAAGAAAACAGAGTTCTTATCAACTACTTCGGATTCTGGAAGAGAACAATTAAAATTGAAAGAGTGAGTATTTAATTCTCTTAAAAAGCAAATATACTCTTGACTTTGACAAACGAAAAATTTAATTCAGAAGCTTTTATTGATTTTTTAAAATTGCTTTTGTCGTCGATAAAAATAAAATAATTTTATTTATGGACAATCATCCTGCACATCATAGTTCAGAAACAAAAGAATTTTTGGAAAAACATCGTCGGATAAAAATAATTTGTTTCCCAAAATATTCGCCTGAATTAAACCCAAAAGAAAATTTCTGGAATTACATTAGAAAGAAATTTTTGAATAACAAATTGGTTGAAAACGTCGAGGAAATGGCCGAAGCAGTTTTAAAATTTATTAAAAGAAATTAAAAAAGGAGAAGAATATTATTTTTTTAGTATCTCTCCAGATGAGCTAATTAATGAAAGTATGAAAAATTTTCTTTCAAACTGGCATT
>CAYVCF010000075.1:0-1791 GCA_964450135.1 Candidatus Woesearchaeota archaeon | reverse complement strand
TTTTTACTTTTCTTGCAGAATCTTCCTCCAAACAGATTGAATCAATTCCAACTCTTCCTAAAGAAGTTTCAATACAACCATCTCTTGCAATTAAAACAGTTCTCTGAAAACCAGAAGTATTACTTCCGTCAATAACTGTTTTTCTCATAACTTGTGTAACGGGAAGAATCTGACAATTTAACAACGTCGCAACCTGCAAAGCAATTTTCAAAGCATCTTGATTAATCTCATGTGGGGGCTCTTCATCAAGTTCAATTAAACAAGTCGTGTCATAGCCCTGATATTCAAAATTTTTGTTTAAGGATTTTTGATAAAGAGTTGCGACATCGACGACGCCTGATTCTCCAGCAACTGCGTGAAGTTTTCTTTTTACAACAAATTCTGGTTCATCTTTTCTCAACAGCGTCGGACAATTGCAAAAAAGTTTTTTGTCTGAATCAAGTTGCTGATGAATTTCAAGTCCTGCTTTAAATTTTAGTTTTGCATAATCTTCGCTGGAAAAATTTTCTTCTGACATAAGAAAAAGAAGAAGAAAGATTATTTAAAGATGTTGGGAAATGTAAAAAATTAAACAATCTTAATTAACGATTTTTCTAGCTAAATCTTTTTTTAATTTTTTAAGATAATCTTCAGAAGGAAAAAACCCCAATCTATCTCTTTGAAATTTTTGTTCTGCATAATTTAATCTTTGTAAAAGTTTAGCCCTATCTGGACCCACAAAAAAGTTGGAAACATCTTCGGGGGATTGTTCTCTTCTTTCAAGCACAGATAGCATTCCAAGAATATCTCCTGCATGTTGTGATTCATTCAAAGGAGTTTGGAGTTTACCGCTAATTAATCTTTTTGGACCAACAACCATAAGAGGAATATCAAAATGAGAATTTTGTTTTGGAATTCCATATTTTTCAAAAAAATTACCCCCAGAAAAATCAATTTTGCATTCTTTTTCTTCACCTAATGCTAATTTTAAAGTTCTTTTATCTGGGACATTTGGGCTTTGTGAATTGCTATGAAAACGATATCCTGATTTAAGAGCGTTTAAAACTTTTTGAGTTCCAGCCATATCTATATCTGTTGAACCTCTCCAAAGTTTAGCAACCCCAGGACCATAGGTGCTCATTAGATGGGATAAAACTGCATATCCCCCAAAAACACTATATTCTTTTCTTAATCCTACTAAATCTAAAAAACTTGCTACATCTAGAGTATAACCCAAAACAGTTTTAGTTGGTTCTTGTAGATGCCCAAATAAATCCAAATAAGATTCTATTTGATTATCTTTCAAGGCGTTTTCTAAATTGGTAAATGTCATATTTTTCTAACTCTTTCCTAATTTATAAATCTTTCTTTTTGGTGTCCCCAATAAGTTACTACAAATATCAAAAAACCCTGCGGTTTTATTTTGGGGTTTTTGGATTCCCAAAAAAATACGCGTACAACTAAACCGCAACATAAATGTCGCGGATTTTTTTAGGATTAAAAGACATTCACAAATTTTTAAAATAAAAATTTAAATGAATTTATACAAACAAAAACATTTAAATTCAAAACTCTTTCTTATTTTGCCCTCATAGTTCAGCCTGGATAGAACGCAAGGTTGCGGTGAGTAAGTTTGTGAGACAAAAATAAAAAATCACGAACAAGCTTGCGAATACCTTGTAACCGAAGTTCAAATCTTCGTGGGGGCGTAAAGTAAAAAGTTGAATGCTCTGGGGATTTAAGTTCCAAACTACCCTTAGAGAAGTTTGAATAATTCATTTTTTTAAGATTAAATTAAAAATAAAACCTCAT
>CAYVCF010000074.1:0-1814 GCA_964450135.1 Candidatus Woesearchaeota archaeon | reverse complement strand
TAACCGCAAAGAAAAGGGAAGATGTGTGAGAAGAAACCGCTTAGGTTTCTTTCATACGCCCCCGACAGGATTTGAACCTGTGACCTACTGCTTAGAAGGCAGTCGCTCTATCCAAGCTGAGCTACAGGGGCCTTAATTTACAAGAAATAAATGTATTTAAAATCTTTCTATTCAAAAAAATTAATTTAGGGTTTGAAATCTTTTAGAAAAAAATAGCTGAGAGAGAATAAATTGCAGAATATAACTTTATTTACTTCAAAGTCGCTTGGCTTTAAAATTGCCTCTGGCAAATTTTTCCGCAAAAGAAATTTTTAAGACGAATTTGAATTTTCATTCGGGGTCCTCGTGGTCAAAAATTGTTGAACAAAGATTTTGCAAGAAAGTTGAATAATAAATTTTTGTGATATCCCTCGGAGGCATAAAAAAGATATCACACACCGGAACAAAAAAAGGAGATGGTCTAAGGAAGAACCTTGGTTCTTCTTACAAAACAATTTCATCAAAATCTTCTGCAATTTTCACGTCCTTAAAAACTTTTTTCGCGTCTTGTTCAAATTTTTTTAAATTTTTTTCATATCTCTGACTAATGTGCGTCAAAATTAATTTTTTAGAATTTGATTCTTTAGCAATTTTTCCTGCTTGTTCAGAAGTTAAATGTAAATGTTCAGAAGCTTTGTCGTTTTCCGAAGAAGAAAAACTCGCCTCGCAAATAAGCAAATCAGAATTTTTTACAAAAGAAATTATTCCGTCGTTATTTAAAGTGTCTAATACAAATGAAACTTTTTTTCCATTTTCTTTGTAAGTCAAATCTTTTGCCTTGAATTTTTTCCCATTGAATAAAATATCTTTTCCATTTTTCAGTTCAGAAATAATTTTTCCTTGTATTCCAGATTTTTTTAATTTATTCTTGTCAATTCTTATCTGTTCTTTTTCAACAAAACAATATGCGTTTGTCGGAATTCCGTGCTTCATATATTTTGCTTCAAGATAAAAATCTTTTGTCTCGAAAAATTTTCCAGACACATCCTCGACAACAATTTCATAATTTTTTTGAAAGTTGAAAATCTTTAAAATTTCTTTTACAAATTCTTTTGTTCCTTTTGGTCCGTAAATAAAAAGTTTTTTGTTGTATTCGCTCAAACTCAGCGTCGACAAAATTCCGAGCAAACCAAAAACATGGTCCCCATGCCAATGAGTAATTAAAATTCTTGTTATCTTGTACGGATTTAATTTTGCTTTTCTAAATTGTCTTTGAGTTCCTTCCCCGCAATCAACCAAAATATTTTCGTCGTCGTAGTTTAACAAAATACTTGTATGATTTCTTTTCGCAGTTGGAATTTGCGCAGAAGTTCCTAAGAAAATAATTTTAATTTTTGAGGTCATAAAAAGAATAAGAAAAAACTATTAATAAAACTATTGAAAGTTCTCACTATCTAAAATCGCCAGAAAAAGTGCCAGCGAAAATAAACAGCAAAACGCAATTTGGATTATCTTTTTAATGAAGTTGAAGCAGGAGAAATAAAAATTATTGTGTCTCCTCTCAAAAAAGTTAAGCCAATGCTTTTCTGAATTTCTCCATCTTGCATTTGTTTTGTATTGTCTAAAACCAAGTTAATGTGGATGTCAAAAGCTAAAAGAGTTCCGACAAGTTCTTTGTCGCCTTTCAATTTTACCAACACTTCTTGGCCCTTAGATACATTCAACAAATCCAAAGGTCTCTCGATTCCGTTAACCATGTTAGAGAATTGAAGAAGTAGTTTTTAAACTTTTTTATATTACAAAAATAAACTGTTAAGTCAACCCTGAATCTTAAC
>CAYVCF010000073.1:0-1915 GCA_964450135.1 Candidatus Woesearchaeota archaeon | reverse complement strand
ACAGCGACGATGTTCTCGCCAGAAGGACATTTGTTGCAAGTTGAGTATGCAGAAAAAACAGTTCGGCTCGGAAGCTCAAGCATTGGAATGGTTTGTTCAGACGGAGTTTTTATTTTAGCTGACAAAAGAAATACAGATAAATTAATTGTCAAAAAATCCGCAAATAAAATTTATGAAATTGATTCGCACTTGTTCGCAAGTGTTGCAGGAATAATTGCAGACGCAAGGGTCTTGATTGAACGCGCACAAGTTTTAGCGCAACAACACAGAATAACTTATGATTCTGCAATTGAACCAGAACTTGTGATAAAAGATATTTCTAATATAAAACAGCAATTCACTCAATACGGAGGTGCGCGACCTTTCGGTGTCTCAATGATGCTTGCAGGAATGAATCAAAAAAATCCAGAATTATTTGTCAGCGACACAACAGGAAATTATCTTTCTTATTTTGCGAACGCAGTTGGCGAGAACGACGAGAAAATAAAAGAAAAATTAAGAGAGGACTACAAAAAAGAAATCACATTAAAAGAAGGAATAAAACTCGGCCTAAAAATTTTCAGAGAAGTTCAAGAAAAAAAATTTGACATTGAAAGATTTGAATTAATATTTATAAAAACAGGAGAGGAAAAATTAAAAACTCTTGAAGCTAAAGAGATTGAAGAATAAAATGATAAAAGATGCTTCTGACGGAGAAGAATGGGGAACTTATTCAGAACGTTATTCATTAGTTCAAGAATGTTTGCCTCAACTTCAAGAATTAAAAAGAGAATTAGGAATTGCTTAAATGACACAGACAACCGCAAGAATAAAAAGAGAAGGAAAACATTTTGAAGTTATTGTAAATATGGAAGAAGCATTGAAATTCCGTAGAGGAAATGGAAAAGTTATTCTTGAAACAGATAAAATTTTTTTAAATGCTAAAAAAGGCGACTTGGCTTCGTGCGAAGATTTGGAAAAATTATTTGAGACAACAGATGTTCAGAAAATTGCAGAAATAATTGTTAAGAGAGGGGAAATTGAAGAAACTCAAGAACACAGAAGTGCAGAACATGAAATGAAATTCAAACAAGTTGTGGATTTTTTCGCAAGAAACGCAATTGACCCGCAAAGTGGAAATCCTTTAACTCCTGAAAGAATTAAAAATGCGTTGGAACAATCTCATATTCAAATAAAAAATACTTCAATAGAAAATCAGATTCCAGAAATTTTTGACAAGCTCAGCAGAATTCTTCCAATAAAAATTGAGACAAAAAAAATTAAAATAATTATTCCTGCAATTTACACTGGACATGCTTACGGACTTGTGCAACAATATAAACAATTAGAAGATTGGAAAGATAACGGGGATTTGGAAGTTGTTGTGAAAATTCCTGCTGGAATAATTTTAGATTTTTACGACAAACTTAATTCTACAACTCACGGAAGTGTTTTGACTGAAGAGATAAAAGAGTGAAGTTATCGACGAGAATTAAAAAATAATTTTACAAAAAAGTTGAACATCGACGAAAAAATTTTTTAGTCCGTCACCCGACGACAAATGTGATTTCAGAATTCTTATTTTTCAATCACATATGGGGCCCCCTAACTCAAACCCTCACTCGTTTTTTAGTTTTGAGGCGATAACTCGTGAAAGTTTTCGGTCGAACCATAAAAAAATATTTGAATTTAGTCCGTCACCCGACGACAAATGTGATTTCAGAATTCTTGTTTTTCAATCACATATGGGGCCCCCTAACTCAAACCCTCACTCGTTTTTTAGTTTTGAGGCGATAACTCGTGAAAGTTTTCGGTCGAACCATAAAAAAATATTTGAATTTAGTCCGTCACCCGACGACAAATGTGATTTCAGAATTCTTGTTTTTCAATCACATATGGGGCCCCCTAACTCAAACCCTCACTCGTTTTTTAGTTT
>CAYVCF010000072.1:0-2016 GCA_964450135.1 Candidatus Woesearchaeota archaeon | reverse complement strand
TTAAAGAATATCTTAAGATGAAAATCGGGTTTTTAAATTTTAGGAGGAGATTTTTAATACTATTTTACTCTATTTCGGTGGGATCAAGTTTTAAAGATTTGGATAAATCTTTATCTAATTTTATTCCTAATTCATCTTCATTTTTATTTCTAATTTTTTCTATAATCTTTTTGTATTTTTCGTTGTGCTTCCTACTTGAATTTTGGTATTTTTTATAAGCATCATAAAAAAATATTAAAAGAAATAGAAATGGAATAGTACTAAATCCTACTTTTATCCATAATAATTGGCCATTAATGTTAAAAAGAGAAGATATAATCAAAAATACGTTAAGAAATCCAAAAAAAGAAGTAACAAAAATAGCTAATCTACTTAAAAATGAAGTGTTAATTTCATTCCTCTTTAGTTTCTCTTGCTCCAACCAAATATTTAGGTAATCTAATTCTTTTTCTATTCTATACTTCTTATCTAATTTTAATTTCACGCTTTTTACAAAGACATATTATTTTTAAGAATTTATATTCAAAGATGGACCTGTCGGGAATTAAACTCAAATCTCATGATATGACAGGCTCTTTTAAAAGATTATATTTGGTATAAACTTCCAAGAATACAATGCTCTTGAACCGATTTTCTTTCTTGGTGAATTGCCTGTGTTCCATCAAATTTTGCTGAGAATATAATCTCTTTTGTATCAATTTTCTCCTTGTATCTCAATTCCCCATTTATAAAATCCACAAAAGTACTGTAACCATTTCTTTCTTTTTGAACCACATCTGTCAACGTTTGATCATATAGGATTTTAAAAAAATCGCGTCTTCTTTCATCAAAACCAAATAATCCATTTTCATAGTAGGGATAGCCCATACAACTAATATCCCCCATAACCAACATTCCATGTTTTTTTAATTTGTCTTGGACTTCATCTGAATTCACGACTAAATTAGTTACATCTGCATCCGAATAAAATACCTGATCATGATTATCTCTAATGCAAACCAACAATCTTGCCGTGTCTACTTGTCTCCAAATTAGAGAATTTTTATCAAGGCGCCAGAAAGGATTTTTATCAGGTTGATTATAAAATTGCCAGTTATGATATTCTGAGAGATCTCGCAAATCCTGCAACGATAAATTATGTGATGAATGATTGCCAACCATTTTTTCCAGCCATCTCATTTGCGAATTGCTCATGCGTTTTGAATCAATCCAAAGTTGTACATCTGCTCCTGAATTCTGTTTTGCGATCTTTTTGATATTCGTGACAGTTTTCTCCGACATTGGTTGTGTAAAAAGTTCTTTTTGGAGAGGGTAAGTTGGTGGAATCCACATAAGATTGTATGATATTGTTGGATTTACAGACAGTTCATTTTCCATAAAAATCCTAGAAAATGAATATTTAAAAAGTTTTCTATGTGTTATTACTCAAGGGTAAGAAAATGGGTGCGGAGGGAATTGAACCCCCTTCTCCTGGGCTGGAGCCAGGTATAATACCAGTATACTACGCACCCTTGCGAAAACTAAGAAATATTTCTTTTAATGCTTTTCTGTTAAATTTTTATACTTTATTTCACATTTATAAAAATGAGCAAAAAACAAAATATTGACTTTGAGCAAATATTAAAAAATGTAGGGTTCAACATTTTGTTTGCCTTTCTTACAATGTTAGTAGTGATAAATTTTTATCAAGATATTCTTTTAGAAACCGTCCTGCTGGTTATCATTGCCATATTTGGGTTGATGAAGTGGAAATCCAAGATTACTTTAGCCATATTCGCTGTTGGAGGGATTATCGGAACATTCTCCGAGATTATAGCGGTTAATTATGGAGTTTGGAACTATATGATTAGCAATTTCATAAACGTGCCTGTTTGGTTGTTTATTCTTTGGGGCAATGCTTCGGCATTCATTTATCAAACGGCCTTGGAAATTAAAAAACTTGGAATAAAAAAATGAAATCCGTTGTTTTGGACACGAGCTTTATTCTCACCTGTACAAGACAGAAAATTGATTTCT
>CAYVCF010000071.1:0-2064 GCA_964450135.1 Candidatus Woesearchaeota archaeon | reverse complement strand
AAAACAAATTTTTATTTTTTGCAAGATTGAGATTTACTCAATCCGGACAGAGCAACTATCTCAGGAAAAACCCGCGATTGTTTTGCTTTAAAAATGGGAAAGAGAATTATTAATTGAAGAAGGGAAAGTTGCTTGCAAATTAGGACATCAATTTTATCAGAATAATTTTAATCTCTTCTTTTTTATTTCTTCCCCAAAATATTTAAATGAAACAAACTTAGAATTATCAAGGTGAAGTATGACGGATTATACAATTAATAATATTTATCAAGGAGGTTATTCAAGTTTCAAGCCATCTTACGGCGATGTTTTCACAGGTTACCACGTCGCTGCTGGAAATTTTGCTTTAACAACAGATCCGCGAAATGCAAATATAATTCAAGAGGTCTCCACAAAACTTTCAACAGGTCTGAAGCATATGGAAGTTGAAGGAATTCAACAAGAAATTTTGGACTCAATTCCAAAACAACATTTGAAAGAAGCAAACAGAATCGCAAAACTTGTAGGAGCAGAACTTACAATGCATGGTCCGCTTGTTGAAGCGTCTGGAATAAGCAAAGAAGGATTTTCAGAATCAAATCGCGAGGCAGCTGAAAGACAAATGTTTTCTGCAGTTGAAAAAGCGCACATCTTAAATCCAAACGGAAACGCTCCGATTACATTTCACTCGTCTGCAATTTTGCCAGGACCTGAAGTTGAAAAAGTTGGCGATAAAAAAGAAGTTAGAGGGATGTTAATAATAAATGAAAACACTGGAAATATAAACAGAATTTCTGCAAAAGAAAAATTCTTTCATGGCGAAGAGGGAAAAAATATTAAAAAAGAGTTAGATAGAATGAACGAAGAACAATGGCAAAATAGTTTGTCTCACTTGGCTTTTAACACCAGCAAAAGCGCAGAAGTTTCTCAATTTGGATCTCTTGCTTTGGTTTCAGAAGCACAAAAAAAACAAGGCAAAGAATTAAATCCTGAACAAAAAAACGCGATTTTAAATTATAATTATGGAAAGGCATTTTTGCAGGACTCTTACAGAGAGTTAAAGTCACTTTATGATATGGCGTATGTAAATGTTGGAGAAGAAGATAAAAAAAAGTTAGAAGAATTTTCAAAACAAACTGCGCAAAAAATTGATGAGATAAATAAAAATAAAAACTCTCCAGAAACTTTTTTGAAAATGCAACAAGTTCTTGAGCAAGGTCTTGAGACATTTAATAACATTCGTTCTGTTCCAGAAATTTACAAACCACTTGATGATTTTGCAATGAAAAAATCCACAGAGACATTTGCGAATGTTGCGTGGAATGCTTATGAAAAAGTTAAGAAAAAAGAATGGGACAACGCGCCGATAATTTCAATTGAAAATCCTCCTGCTGGAAGCGGGTTCTCAACTGGCGAAGAATTAAAACAACTTGTTGAAGGGGCAAGAGAAAAATTTGTTGAAAAAGCAATTTCTGAGGGAGTTTCAAAATCAGAAGCAAAAAACCAAGCAGAAAAATTAATTGGCGTTACTTGGGATGTCGGGCATATTAATATGTTAAGAAAACAGGGTTTTGATGAAGAAGAGATTATAAAACAAACAGAAGCTGTCGCGCCTTTTGTAAAACACATTCATCTTTCAGATAATTTCGGTCTTGAACATACTGAACTTCCAATGGGAATGGGAAATGTTCCAATGGAAGAGATTATGAAAAAATTAGGCAAGCAAGGTTATGATGCGAAAAAAGTTATAGAAGCTGCAAGTTGGTGGCAACATTTTAAAACCCCCCCTGTCACAGAGACCTTTCAGGCATTTGGCTCACCAGTTTATACTGGTCAAGGTCCTTATTGGACTCAGTCGCTTGGATTTCAGCAAGGATATTCTTCTGGTTATGGAATGATGCTTCCGCAAATAAATTATCAGACATTTGGCGCAGGATTTTCACAACTTCCATCAGAATTAGGCGGACAACAAGCAGGCGCTCAAGGCGGAAGAATGTCTGGGAGACCTATGGAGTAATTTTTTTATTTTTCTCGTCGGTAATTTAATTTTCTTAAGAAATATTTTCATTCTTCTCTTTCCAATTC
>CAYVCF010000070.1:0-2120 GCA_964450135.1 Candidatus Woesearchaeota archaeon | reverse complement strand
TCATTTTATTTAATTGCAGAAAACTTTGTTTTCTGTAAAATCAGAATACGAAATTCGTTTATAAACTTTATGGTGACAACATATATATCTCATTTTTAAATTACACCAATTGTCGGTAACAACTAGTTACAACTTATTTTGTCGTCGACAAAATCTTCAAACCTTTAACGCTATCTTCAACTGGAAACGGACTTTCGTTGATGATTATTATTTTTTTATCTCTTGGAAGATTTTCCAATAAATTTTTCCAGTCCTTTTCAGAAGTAAGTTTGTGATTTTTTTCTCCTTTTTCTCCAAATTCAATTCCAGAAAAATGAACAAACCATTTTTTGTAATTCCCAAATTCTTTTTTTACTTTTTCAAATTCATAATTTTTATATCTCGCGAGAATGTGCGCGAAATCAATACAAAAACCACAACTTGTTTCAACAACCAGTTGCTTAATTTCATCAATGTCTCCGAAGACATTTATCTTTCCTGTAATTTCTGGACAGAGTTCAACTTCCCATTTATTTTTTTCAATTTCTTTTTTTAGTTCTAAAATTTCTTTTTTTATATTTTCAAAAGTTTTTTCTTTGTTTATTTTCTGATAAAAACCAGCGTGAAAAATTATTTCTTTTGCTCCTAAAAAATTTCCGATTTCACAACATTTTAAAATTCTTTTTTTTGACGCTTCAATTTTTGATTTTTCTGCTGAATTTAAATTTATAAAATACGGCGCGTGAATGCTTAATTCAATGTTAAATTTTTTTGCGAGTTTTCCGATTTCAATTGCGTCTTGTTTATTATTTATGTAAATGCTGTGAGTGAACGCAATACTGCAAGCAGTCAAGCCCAACTTATGATAATACTCTAAAACTTTTTCAGCAGTCGCGATTGGACCGAGAATTGCAGGACCAAATTTTATTTGCATAACTGAGAAATGGGAAAGGAGTTTAAAGAAGTTTTGAAGTTAGAATAAGTCCCAAGAGTTTTTCTTCTTTGAAGGTTTTGGTAATTGAAAAAAATATCGGTAAGTTTTTAATATTGGTTTTTGTATAGATAATATGAATTACTGGAGATGGTTTAAGATTAAGATACTAAAATTCCTTGGTATTGAACCAAAACTAAATGAACTTGTTTTGGAAAATTTAAGAGAAAAAGAAACCGAACAGAAAGGATATGTCCCAGAACCAACTCCCATTACAAGAAAATGTAATTATTCATCTTGTAAAAAGAAATTAGTTGGATTAACTTATAAATGCCCTTATTGTCATGGCGTTTTTTGCGAAAAACATAGATTACCTGAAAGCCATTGTTGTGAAAATCCTCGATTACCTCGGGAAATGAAACTGGGCATAGGAAATAAAAAATTATCTACAAATAGAATTGCAGAAGCAATCGCTGAAAAAAATTAATCGCTTAGACTAGGAATAAACAAAGCTAAAAGAGACGCAAATAAATAAAAGTAGGCAATTGAAATAAAAATAATTTGTTTTCCCTTTGATAATTCTATTGCAAAATTTAGAGCAAATAAAGCTAATGCAATTCCAAATAAGGTTGCCCCATTCATTACGGATTTTGTAAATATTTTCATTTTATCTAAATAAGTTTTATTTTATTAAAAACTTTTCTCTTCAAAATTTTTCTCCAATCTCTGACAAGAAAAATTTTCAACTAATCCGCGCGCAAGCGCGCTAAATTTATTCGGCTCGCGACTTTGTCGCACAAATATTTTTCCAAAAAATTAACTCAAAACTTTTTCCGCACAAAAATTTATAATCTTCTTCTTATTCATTTAGATATGGAAATTATTTTTACAGAACACGCAAAAGAGAGGATGAAAAAAAGAAATATTACTAAAGAAGAAATTATCGAAACAATAAAAAATCCAGACAAAACAAAAAAAATTGGGGGAAAGTATTCTTCTCAAAAAAATATTGGAAGAGCAAATATAGAAGTTGTTTATGAAAAAGAAAAATATATAAAGATAATTACAAGTTATTTCGTGTAACAAAATGAAAATCACAATTGATAAACAAGCAGACGCAATGTATATTGAATTAAGCGACGGAGAATTTGCTAAAAACAAAAAGATAGATGATGAAACAATTTTGGATTTAGATGAAAATGGAAAAATT
>CAYVCF010000069.1:0-2267 GCA_964450135.1 Candidatus Woesearchaeota archaeon | reverse complement strand
TTGCTGGAGAAAAAACAAAAGAGGTCTTGTATAAAGAAAATGGTTGTGTTTTCAGATTTAATATTGATTCAACTTATTTTTCTCCTCGCTTAAGCAATGAGAGAAAAGAAATTGCAAAAAAAATAAATTTTGGAAATGTTTTTGTTGCGTTTGCAGGAGTTGCTCCGTTTTCAATTGTGATTGCAAAAAATCCAAAAGTAGAAAAGGTCTATTCAAACGAAATAAATCGCGAAGCAAATAAATATGCGAAACTAAATGTTGAATTAAACAAATTAAAAAACAAAGTTGAAATTATTCAAGGGGATTTTAAAAAAATTGCTGAAAAATTTAAAAAACAAAAAATTAAATTTGATTTTATTGTGATGCCGAGACCGCAATTAAAAGATAGTTTTCTCATAGACGCGTTTAAAATTTCAAAAAAAGGAACAAGAATTTTTTATTTTGATTTCTGCAAAATTGAAGATATTGAAAAAATTGTTGAAAAAATAAAACTTGAAGCAAAAAAATCAAAAAAGAAAATAAAAATTCTGCAAGAAAAACAAGCAGGTGAAATTGCGCCATATAAAATTAGACTTAGAGTTGAATTTGTAATAAAATAAATTTTTAAAAAACTGCTCACGCGAAAAGATTTGAGATTAGATTTTTACTCATTGTTAAACTATCTTGTAAAAATATTTTTAAGTCATCGCAAGTTACAATTTTAAGCAAAATAAAAAATCTGAGAATTTGGTATTGAAAAATTTTCTTCCACATTAATTTTTTTCTGCGGAAAAATTTGCGTATAGCAATTTTGAAGCCGAATGTTATGTGCACAAACACGCAATTAATTTTAAATAAATGACCTCTGAAATTCCGAATTAAAGTTAGTCGCGATTTGCAATTAAGTTTTCTCAATATTTTACAAGAGCCCAGATTAAAATTTCCTTTTATCTTAATTATTCTTTAAGATTAATTGCGACGAAGTCGCCAAATTTCTTAGTTAAAAATTTCTTCCGCGCAATTTTCTCGTCGGTAAATCACACTTTCATTTGTTTATTTTCAAATTTGGTTAAATACCCCCTGCTCTTGGCACGGCGGATTTGAAAAGATAAAAATTTCCGATCGCGAAAAGAAAAATTTTGCGGAAAATACTCTGCGTTCTCGACGCAGAGATAGCAAAATTTTAGGAAATTTTTTTATAAAAATCAAAAAATAATTGTCTGCTATTAATAAATGGACATTTTTTTGCAAATTTTTGAGATTCAGTTTCTATTAACTCTTCCACTTTTTTTTCGTCTGAGGTTCCTGCAGATTCTGCAACCTTTCCCCTAGCAAGATAAATTCCATGACAAGATTCATGAACTATTCCTATGCGTTTTTCATTTTCCACATCTTGTTGTCTAATTCCCATATAAAATTTTTCTTGTTCTTGAAAACTTTTTAGATACATAAGGAAGTAACCATTGCAAAAAAAATAACGATGTAAATGATTTTTTAAAAAATCTTTAACTAATTCAAGAGTCAAGGGATAAGAAGTAAATCTCTCTTGAAGTTCTTGTGATGAAATTTTTTCTAAGACAGATACTTGTAATTTATATTTGGGTTCTAACCATTTTCTTTTTCTTGCTTCAATCCACCAAGGTAATCCTACAACTTTTTCAATGGTCATTTATTTTTGTAATTAAAAAGATTTTAAAGCATTATTGTGTTGTATTTTTTATGCCAGAAATAAGCGCGAAGACACTTGACGAAATAGACGAGGCAAAAGAAAAAGAGGACTTAAAAAAACTTGAGGCAATTTTTTTTGTTTCAGGACGATGGTTGAACATGCAGGAAATTATTTCTTTGAGTGATTTGAGTCCGATAATTATCCGTGAACTTATTGAAAAACTTCGTGAAAAATACGACGAGGGGGATTCTGCGATTGAAATTCTTGAAAAATCTGAAATGTGGAAAATGGATGTGAGACAAGAATATTCTGAAATTATAAACAAGCTCGCGACAGGAAGCGCGGAGTTCACAAAAGCAGAACAAGAGACCCTCGCGATCATAGCATTCAAGCAACCAATTAAACAATCTGTTATAACAAAAATTCGCGGGAACAAATCTTACGACCATGTGAAAAAATTTTCTGATCTTGGTTTAATAAAAAAGAAAAAAGAAGGACACACACACATCCTGACTTTGAGCGATGATTTTTATGATTATTTTTCTGTAAAAAATCCTGAGACAAATGAAAATGTTTTGAAAGAGTTGGAAAAAGAAATTAAAATTGCAGAGGAAGAATT
>CAYVCF010000068.1:0-2405 GCA_964450135.1 Candidatus Woesearchaeota archaeon | reverse complement strand
ATTTTCAATCAAAAATTTTTCAATTTCTTTTTTCCAA
The DNA here is from genome assembly GCA_964450135.1 of Candidatus Woesearchaeota archaeon. Taxonomy (GTDB): domain Archaea; phylum Nanobdellota; class Nanobdellia; order Pacearchaeales; family GW2011-AR1; genus CAYVCF01. The sequence continues at coordinate 2,368 of CAYVCF010000068.1, read as the reverse complement.
ATTTCAAGTTGTAATTTTTATTTTTGTTTTCATTTTATTTTTTGTTTTAAAGTTTATTCTTTATTTATACTACTTTATAGTAGTTTAACTTGAAATATCATAGTAAGTGGTATTTATAAATGTTTGGTTTTAGTTGTATTTTAAAAGTGGTAACAATATTCGCACTTCGCACGAAAAAAATCTTAATGCGAAAAAGTCGCACAAATTTTTTATTTCGTGCTTTCAATCCTCACCCAAACTTTTTGCATAGAAGATTTTTTTATTTTTGCGTTGTAAATTGCATTAATCCAAACATAAAGTCGCGCAAGAATTAAAAGAAAAATCCAGAACAATTCTTTTATATTTTTTGCATAAGAAAATATTTTAAAAAAACCAATGGCCTCTTCTTTAAACCCGCGCATTGAAGTGGAATTTGTTTTTTTAAGTTGAAATTCTCCAAAAGTATTTCGTTTTTTTTGTTTTATCCAATCCTTAAATGTCTCAGGATTTTTGACAAAGACCAAAGAATTTTTTTCATATTCAATTTTTAAATTTTTTTTCCAAATTACTTGAGAAATATAAGAATCATCAAGAACATTTGAAGGAATTTCTTTAACTAAACCATTTCTCATTGCAAATAAATAACCAGAACACAAAATAAATTTTTTTTCTCCTGCTCTTTTTTGTCTTAACTTATTTGCCAAATCCATAAGAACATACGCCCAAAATCCCATCATAGTTTTTTTTGATTCTACTGGAACTGGATGACCAGAGACAGCGCCGACTTTTTTATCTTCAAAATGTTTTAATAAATTCTCAATTGAATTTTCAGAAATATAAACATCTCCGTCTGTAAGAACCAAAATTTTTCCTTTTGCAATTTTAAAAACTTCTGTCAAAGCAAAGGGTTTTCCTTTTCCTGCATCTTGAAAAATTTTTATTTTTTTATTTTTCTTCTTAAATATTTTTGCAACATCCAATGTTTCTTTATCTGGAGCAACAACAATTAATTCAAAATCTTTTAAGAGTTTATTTTCCAAAATTTTTTCAATTGCTCTGCTAATTGTCTGTGGTTCTTTATATGCTGTAAGAATTATTGAAAGTTCAGTCATATTCTCTTATTTTAATTCCTTGATAATCAAATTTAAATGGAACTGCGACATCAGAAAATTCTTTTGGTTTAGTTGTATAAAACATAAAAAATCCTCCTCCGCCCGCGCCTAATGCTTTGCATGCTAAATATTTTCCTTTATATTTTTCTTGAAGTTCTCGCATTGCATCTGTTTCAATTGATAAATGAAGCGCTTTTTGTAATTCCCAACTTTCTGAGATTAATCTACCTATTTTGTCGTCGTCAGTTAAACATCCTGACATTTCAACTGCAATTTTACTCATTCTTTTTAACGCAGGAATATTTCTTGAATAATTTTCTCCACCAAAAACTGAGTCATGAACATTTGAAGAAAAATGAGGTTCTCCTGTATTAACTAAAACCAATCTTTTTTCAAGCGGTTCAAGAAATTTTCTTGGAATTTCTGTTCTCAAAATTTCCATATTTTCAATTTTTCCTGGACCAAAATACCATAAATTCCCTCCTCCGAAAATTGCAGCTGCCTGATCCTGACAGCCACCGCGATGACCAACATTTACATTTTGCAAATCCCAAACATTTTTTATTAGCTTAAAACGATCATCTAAATTTCTTTTCTCTCTTGCAACTAACTCTGCAGAATCTCTTGCTCCAGAAGCTCCAAGTCCGTGACAATCCAAAACTTCGTCGTCGTCAATAGTAAATCTTCCTCTTGCTTTATCAAATGTAACTTTTACTCTTTTATTAATCGCGACATTTAAAACAGAACCTCCGAAATCATCTCGATAAGGAGGAGAGTCAGGCCAACCAGAAGAGAGATCAATTCTTGCAGGAGCAGAAACAATTATTTTTTTTGCCATAAAAATAGATTGAAAATCCTCTTTTAAAGATTATTAATCTCAGATATAGAAAATTGAGCAGTTCTTTGGAAGAATTATTAATCCTCAAAAATTAAAAACAAAATTTTTGTGTAAAAAAATCCTGACACCTTGGTATGAAGTAAAAATCAGCAAGGTTTTTTGATAATAAAGAAATTGTCTAGAGAAGTTTGAATAATTCACATTTTTCTGTCGCAAAAATATTTTTGCAAACTTTATGGAAAATTCCCGACGACAAAGTTGATTATTTTTTGCATAAATCAAAATTAAATTTCAAAAACCTATTTTTGCAAAGTTCTCTCTAAAATCTGTGTAGCAATTTCTATCTTTTCAATTTGTTTCGTAGCAAGCTACGGGGCATTAACCCAAATTAAAAATAAAGAAATTGTCTAAAATCTGTGTAGCAATTTCTATCTTTTCA
>CAYVCF010000067.1:323-2425 GCA_964450135.1 Candidatus Woesearchaeota archaeon | reverse complement strand
CAATATAATCCAATTTAAGCGAATTTTAGAATGACAATTGCGATTATACCGACGACAAAATATTAAAAAAAGCATTTGAGTTTAAACTGGTTTGTTCAGAGGTAATGTAAATTTTTATTCATAATCTTCAGCTGTTGGGAGAGGGCTGTTAAGAACACTTAAATCAAATTCAAATATTACACCACGAGGATTTCTAAATACTTTTCTTCCAACTCTGTCTAATGCTTCAAACTCTTGTTTAAAAAATTCACGATAGGATAAACGAGGTCTTAAAGTTGGATCATCAGTTTTATCATTTCCTTCTGGCATTTAATAAATTAGAAAATGTTCTATATAAATATTTTGGTGTGAGAATAGAATTATCATAAAAAATTTTTCATATCAATTCCGAATATTTATAAACCCCTTTTCTTCAAATAAAATATGGCTGAAAAAGTTAAAGAGCTTAGCGCAAATGAGTTTAATGATTTTGTAAAATCTGGTTTTGTTCTTGTAGATTTTTTTGCAGAATGGTGCATGCCTTGTTTGATGATGGCGCCTATTGTTAAAGAACTTGCAGAATTATTTGAAGGAGAAATAAAATTCGGAAAAGTAAATGTTTCAGATAACGAAATTATCGCAGAAAGATTCAATGTTAGTTCAATTCCAAATTTTACTTTGTTTAAAGACGGAAAAATTGTAAAAAGTTTTGTCGGTGCAATGAGTGCAGAAGATTTTGAAGAAAAGTTAAGAGAATTTTTGTAATCACAATAAAAATTAAAAAGAAGATTTATTAAAAAGTTTTATGAAAACTGAAAGAGAATTATACGGACGAGATTTATCTTTGCTTGTCAAAGGGGTTGTTGATTTTTGCCAGAAGAAAATCGCAGAGAATACTTGCAGAAGGTTGCAGAAGAATTAAGAAGTTATGAATTTTTGCAACGACGACAAAATCAACCAGAAATAAAAAAATCAGAACATTTGGAAAACGCGGATCTTCGCGACCCAAAAAAATTAGCAAGATTAATAATTACTTTAATGCAACCTTATTATCGTGCAGAAAGTCAAAATAAAATTAAAGATTGGGCTATGAAATATTTGTCTGAGGAATTGTAAAAAATTTGAAGAAATTAAATTCAATTTTTGTGAAACTTTATAAACTGATTTTTTCTAATGAATTTATAGTCAGGTCCCGTAGCTCAGCCTGGCTAGAGCACTAGCCTTTTAAGCTAGGTGTCGCGGGTTCAAATCCCGTCGGGGCCATTTAAGGATTTGAACATTGGTTCAAATCACTTCAACTTGCAAAAGTTGAATGTTGCCAAAAATCTTCTGATTTTTTAGCACCGTCGGGGCCATTTTTTAAGTTGTACTATCAAATGAAATTTGTAGAATATTATCATAAAAGGAGCAATTCTGAAACCCGTTTTCATATGATTAAAACTAAATTTGGAAGCCATATTAAAAGTAAGAAACAAACTGCACAATTTAACGAATTATTGATTAAGGTTTTATGTCACAATATTTGTTGTGTTATTCAGGAAGTTTGTGAATTAGACATTAAGGCAAACTTTAAATTAGAAGAACCCATTAAATTAAGATGATAGATAAAGAAGAACTTAAAAGAAATCAGGAATCTTTTGAGAGTTTGAGGAAGAATAATCCAGAATTAATTCTTAATCCAAAACTAAAAGAGGAATGGGACAAATTCTTAAGCATTTTTTCTGAAGAAAAAATAAAGAATCTAAATATAGAAGATTATGTTTTAGATAGGAATAATCCAGATGGCTCATTTTGTTATTGGATGGAAGTCAGATTAAATAAACTCGGTAATATGCATGGTTCATTTGCTCCCAAATTTGGATTATATCTTTCTAAGGATACAAGAGAATATAAGCACACTAAGAAATTTGGAAAAGATAAAGAAGAAGCATTTGCTGAAATAAAACAATTTTTGATAGACTTATTATCTGCTGGAAAAGTAGATGATTTGGCAAAAATAAAAGAAAACAAATTATCAACTATGCTTAAGGGCAAGATTTTATTTTTATATTATCCCGATAAGTTTCTTAGCGTATTATCAGATGAACACTTAAACTATTTTTTAAATGAACTTGAAATTCCCT
>CAYVCF010000067.1:0-313 GCA_964450135.1 Candidatus Woesearchaeota archaeon | reverse complement strand
TAGATACTGTAGATAAAAGAACTATTTTACTTGATTTTAAAAATAAAGACTCTCTTATGAAAAATTGGACAAATCAGCAATTTTCAAGTTTTTTATATAAATTTTATAGACCCCCTAAAAAACTTCCAAAAGTAAATGATGATAAAAAAGAGCAAGAAGAAATATCTCATAGAACAAAAGATATTTCTAAAAAAGATAAGATTAACTATCTAAATTCATTAAAATCAATGGATGGGGAAATTGAAATAAAAGGTAAATCATACAAAAGAGATGCTGTTGCAATAGCTTATCTTAAAGAATTAAGAGGGTATAA
>CAYVCF010000066.1:0-2595 GCA_964450135.1 Candidatus Woesearchaeota archaeon | reverse complement strand
ATAGTGTCTCAGATTCCCTCTCAGGGCCTCTCCGCTAAGAGCCCTTACTGATCATTGGCTTGGTGGGCTATTCCCCCGCCAACAACCTAATCTGCCGCAGCCCCATCCTTAAGCGCGAATTTGAGAGATAAGTCATTCCAGGGCATATCTCTTATCAAGTATTATCCTCAGTTTCCCGAGGTTATTCTTGACTTAAGGTTAGGTTAGCTACGTGTTACTGAGCAGTTTGCTTTCCAACTTCTTACGAAACTAAAAAAACTTGCATGTCTAAGTGCAAATCAAAGAGCCGCAGCCTCTAGCAGGATCAACTAGATTTAAACAACCCCGGAAATTTTTTTCAAAATTTTCGGGTCAGAAATTTTTAATTTCTGAGTCATAAATTATCGTCGTGAAACGAAATTTTCATTGCGCATTTTCTTATGTAAGAAAGAAAATACTTCACACAAAACCTGCTATTAGCTTAGAATATACAACTAGTAACTGCTTTACATACCTCATACTTTAATGCTGAATTTGATCTGATTAAAGCACTCATCTTAGTTAATCAAAATTTTAGAGAAAATACATTTATAAATGTTTCGTAGAAAAAAATAAATTTTATCGACGAGAAATTTAATTACGTTGATTTAATTCAATAGATCCATTGCGAACTGCTTCTGCAAATTTAACAGCGTCACAAAATTCAACAATTTCTCTTTCTAAATTTTCTCTTCCTAAATTTTTTGCTTCATTCAAATCAACCATGCAAGCAGGGCCATTTATTTTTCCTTGAAGTTGAGAATCAAAAAGAACCCAATATCCTGCAAAATAATTTTCACTTAATCTTTGGAGTTCATAATCAATAACTTCTGCAAATGCCCCTCTTTCTTGAATATCTTTTTTACAATATTTTTTTTGAAACATAATTGTCGTCGGAGTTCTTTGCATATCAAAAGAAAATTCTCCCAAACAATCTGTTCCTGTTCCTTGAATCTTTTCGCAATCACTCAGAAGATTTCTTGTTTTAATATTCATAAAAAATCTGCTTATTATTTTTCTGCTATCTGAATGATCTTGTCTAAACATTCCAAAAAAATCTGCGCTTGCGAATAATTCATCTAATTCCATTTTCTTTTCAACAAATAAAACATTTATAAAAATAATTGTCTTATAACATATATGCCTATATTTGTAATTCAAGAACATCGCGCGTCGCATCTTCATTGGGATTTTCGTTTGCAGATGAACGGAGTTTTAAAATCTTGGGCAATTCCAAAACAACCGCCGAGAACAAAAAACATTAAACGGCTTGCGATTCAAGTTGAAGACCATCTTTCGTCGTATGCAAATTTTGAAGGTGAAATTAAAGAGGGCTATGGAAAAGGGAAAGTAAAAATTTGGGACAAGGGAACTTACATTCTCGACGACAAAACTCCTGAAAAAATTGTTTTTGAACTTCACGGAAAAAAATTAAATGGAAAATATGTTTTAGTAAAAACAAAACTTGGCGAGGGAAAAAATAAAAATAAGAATTGGCTGTTTTTTAAAGTTTGAATTTTACCGACGACAAAACTTGCAGGGTTTTTTGATATTTAAATTCCTGACGAGAAAAATTATTAAATAATTTTTGCAAGAAAGTAGAACCCGCGACTAACTTAATTAAGGATTTCAGGAATTAATATTTTCTTAAAACTTTTTGTTTAACGAATGTTAGAAAAATTTTTAATAAATGCACGACAGCATGCAATTCAAAATTATCATCGACAAAATAAAAAAGCTGGAAAATCCAGCTGAATTAAAAATTAAAAACTTAATAATTTTATTTCTGTATTTGTTGTAGCGAAATTTTTAGCAACAATAACTTTACAATTACTTTCTTCTGCTGCTTCAATCAGCGACGAAGTAACTATTCCGTCAATTACAATTGCAAAAACTTTTTCGTCAATTCTTTTTAAAGAACTGCCAATAGATTTTGAAGAAACTTCTCTTATTTTTTCAAGCTTTTTGTTAAGCACAATTGCATTTTCACTTCCCTTTATTTGTTCGTAAATCTCTTTTAACTTTTCTTTTTCAGATCCAGTTAATTCTTCTGAATCTTCAGATTCTTCTACGACATTTTCTCTTCTGCTGAAAAAATATTTTGCGTCTACTCTTTTTCTGAGATTCATTAAAATTTCTTTTCCAGTTAATTCTTCAACTTCTTTTCCATCAGGAGCAGTCACGATATATTTTATTCTCGCGTTGTCCATCACGTTTTGCGCGATTAATTTTCCGCCTCTGTCTCCGTCGACAAATAAAGTTATTTCTTTTTCTAAACTCAATCCTCTTATTTCTTCTGGAAGTTTTGTGCCGTTCATAGCAATCACATTTTTCACTCCTGCTCGCAATAAATTAAGAACATCTGCTCTTCCCTCGACAACAATTAATTCTTTTTCAGAAATATCTCCGCAAGGAAGTTTGCCCTCGCCATATTCTTGCACATCAGAAGTTTTTGTGGACTCTTTTATTTCTTTTGAGATTTCTCTTGAGTCAGTTGAACCACTTATTTGGTTCATAAGTTTTTTTGCTCTTTCAATTATATACTCTCTTTTGCTACCACGAACATCTTCAATTTGT
>CAYVCF010000065.1:0-2682 GCA_964450135.1 Candidatus Woesearchaeota archaeon | reverse complement strand
GTCGTAGTTTTCTAATTTTTAATTTTTTTTGGCGCTAAAATGTTTCAATCACCAAATAATTTTTAGGCAATTTGTTTTATTCCCAAATGTAATCTTTTTTTGAATCTTTTTTGTTAATTTCATATTCACAGATAATCAAACTCGTCAAACCCCCAATAAAAAGGGATAAAATTTTTCTTAGTTTTTCAGGAAGAAATTTTCCAACAATTGTGGGGGTAGAATATAATTTTTTAATTTTAAATTTAGAGTGTTGTTTTAAATATTCTTTTGTATTTGCAAAATGTAAAAAAGTTTCTTCACAAAAATAGGTTTTATGTCTTAAATCCTGATAAGAGCCCTTGTTCCCATAATGCCCCACAATAATTTTTATTATTGCTTTGTTTTTACATTTTTTCCAAAGTTCATACAATGATCTATCAGGATAAAACAAGTGTCCAATTATATGCGACATTAAAATAAAATCGTATTTATTATCCTCTAATTTATCGTAAGGCAATTTGTTAAAATCAAATGCAGAGGTTAACTTATCTGAAGATTGCATGTCTACATTATCCCATATAAAATTTTCATCTTCTTCTTTAATATCTCTTCCACATCCAAAATTAAGCGCAAACTTTTTTGTCACATTTTAACACCTTCTTTTGACTTTTTAAAAATTTTTATACTTAAATAACATAAAAAATAAAGAAATTATTTAAAATTCTTTTTAAGTAAAATAGCAATTTCTGTCTTCAAGAAAAAATTTAATTCTCGCTCGATGCAATTCACTCAAAGCTAAAGCAAGGGGGGTTCTTGCGTAGCTCACTTAATGTAAATCTGTGTGAGTTAAAATTGCTATTCTATCGTCGGAATTTATTTTTTTAACAAACTCCAAAAATTTTTTTTCACTTCCAATTAAATATTCCATTAAGGTAAGAAGATAGAAAAGATTTAAACCTCTCTGATTAAAATATACTTTTTCAATTCATATTTATTTAAAAAACAAAATTTCTTTTTTATTTTTAATTTTGGTTAATACCCCGTAGCTTGCTACGAAACAAATTGAAAAGATAGAAATTGCTGGTGGAGTAGCAAAAAATTTTCGCAAGAACCCGTAACTTACTGCGATTGAGATGCAAAAATTTTAAGCAATTTCTTTATTTTATGAAATTAGATTATTCTTTAGCAATTCCGCCAAGAGAATTTTATTCTTATGTTCAACGAGAAACAGATTTTAATTTTCCGTCGACAAAATATCGCGTGCATAAAGAAATTAGTTCTATTTGCAAAAGACAAATGTCAAGAGGAAAATGCAATCGGGTTGATTAATTATCTGAAATAAATTTAATTTGTCGTAAATAAAATACGCGAGTTCATCTATAAGAGGTCTGTCTCTTTGCTCTTGCTTTTGAGTCCCCTGGTTTGTAAGCTTCCTTTCTTCTAATGTCTGCAACTAAAAGCGTTTTGTCATATTTTAAATATACTTTTTCTAATTCTTCTGATTTTGAAAATTCAACAATTGCTTTTGCTAACGCAAGTCTTGCAGATTCGATTTGTCCGTTTGCTCCTCCGCCACGAACAGAAATGTCGACGTCAAAATTCAACTTTCTTAAAATTTTTTCAGCAATTCTTATGGGTTCTTCAATTCTCAATCTATCAAAATTTTGAAGCGCATGATAATCTTTTTTATTTATCTTAATTTTTCCAGAACCTTCTGTAAGTATTGCTCTTGCTACAGATTCTTTTCTTTTTCCAGAAGTTATAACTAAAATTTTTTTATTCATTTATCTCTTTCACTTCTATGGATTTTATTTTGTTTGATTTTTTCAATTGAATTATTTCAGCGCTGTTTAATCCTTTTGGAATTGTGGAATAACATTTTATTCTTCTCCAAGCATCCTTTCCTCTTCCTCTTCTGTGATCAGATAGCATCCCTCTTATCGCTCTCTTAAAAATTTTTTCAGAAGATTTTGAAACCTTTGGCCCGATTTGTCTTGTCCCAACTCTTCTTCGGCTTTCTTCAAATTTTTCTTTAATGAATTTTTTATTTCCGGTTATGATTATATTCGAACAATTTACAACTGCAATTTCTTCTCCTTGCATTGCTTGTTTTGCAACATAACTCGCAAGCCTTCCCATTACCATTCCTTTTCCGTCAATGATTTTCATTTTCTTAGAATTTTCACCCCGTTTGCTTCCGGATTTGATTTAATTTCTTCTTTGATTGTATTAAAAATAATTTTATTGGCTTTAAGTTTTTCTATTGCTCCGCTTGAAAATTTCAACGCAGAGATTTTTATTTTTTTATTTATTTCCCCCATTGACAAAACCTTTCCAGGAATTATTACAATATCTTTTTCTTCTGCTCCGTCGTCAATCTCACTTAAATTAACACTTACTAACTTTCTTGAAGGACCAGATAAAACTTCTGCAATATCCTTCCAGTTTTCATTTTTCTTTGCGAAATTTATAATTTCAATTAATTCGCTGTTTGTTTTTCTTTTTGTTTGCTTTGATATTTTTGTTTTACTTTTCATGTGAAGTTTTCTAATATTTTTTATTTAATCTTATTAACAGAAGTAAAAACTTCTGCTATCGCAAGTTTCCTCACTCGCAGTATCTTTTTCAGATGAAATGGGTTTTTAAACTTTATGCGGATGAAAGGGTTCGAACCTTCGCAAGCACTAAGCCAACAGATTTTGA
>CAYVCF010000064.1:0-2815 GCA_964450135.1 Candidatus Woesearchaeota archaeon | reverse complement strand
ATTCAAACGGCATTGTAACAACTCCGATAACAACTGCGCCTGCTTCTTTAGCAAGTTGTCCAACTACTGGCGCCATTCCAGTTCCAGTTCCACCGCCTTCACCAGCAATGATGAAAACCATGTCCGCACCAGAAACTGCTTTTTTAATATCAACAACAGATTCTTTTGCAGCTTCTTTACCTCGGTTCGGCATTCCGCCTGCCCCAAGTCCACGTGTTAATTCTTTACCAACAAGAATTTTCTCGTCGGCTTTTGCGACGCTGAGATGCAAAGCATCAGTATTAGCAGCATAAATTGTTGCGCCTTGGATTCCTTTATTAAAAAGCCAAGTCACAGCATTGCAACCCATTCCACCACAACCAATAACCTTTATGTTTGCTTTTCCAGCTCTAAGTTCGTCAAAATTAATACTATGTGTTTCTGTATTTTTTATCGCTTCTTTTGCAAAATCTAAAACCATTTTTTATTGTCCTCCTTTCAATTCTATATTCACTCTCTAAGAGAGCTATGTAAAAATAAAATAATCTGATTTAAATATATTTATGTTGTAGAAATTATAAATTAAAAAGATAATTTTAGAAATAAATTGAACGCCGACGACAAAATTTAAAAATAAAATCTCAATTTCTTGAACAAACGAGTTTAAAAATTTTTCATTATTTTTTAAAATTAATGCACGCTTGCGTGCGTAATATTTTAGTTTCAAAAATCCAACTTTGTAAGAATTTTTTCACAATAAAGAAATTGCTCAAAATTTTTGCATCTCAATCACAGCAAGTTGCGGGATCTTGCGAAAATTTTTTGCTATGCAACCAGCAACACAGAAAACAATCTCCAATTTATTTTCTCCGTCGATGTTTTCTGTTCTCTCCAAATCTGAGAATGAATAAAAAAAGATTTGGTGATTTTCTATCTCCAAGAAAAATAGGACATTTTTTCTTGGCCCAAAAATCCATTGGATTTTTTGGTTTCAATTTGTTTCGTAGTAAGCTACAAGGTATTAACCCAAATTAAAAATAAAGAAATTAATTTGAAATTAAATCTTTATCGGATTTCTCGTCAATAAAATAATTAAAAATACCTTGCAAGTCACAATTAATTAGATTTTCAATGAAACAGTTTGATACTAATTTTCTAGAACAAATGCGCGACAGAGCGTAAATATTTTTGCTCCAAAATTGTATTTCAGAAATTTTTCCGCTCCAAAATTATTAATGCAAAAGAAATTTTTAGCGAGGTTGTTGGATTTCTTAGAATTATCTTTTTAATCTTTCACTTAAAAATTGTCTGAACTCTGCGTCCCCTATCCTAACTTGGACATCATCAGAATTTGCAGGAATTTCAACATCATATATTAAAGAAGGGGTAACTTTTTCGCATCTTGCATAAAAAGCTCCATAAGAATGACGTTGAACCATAAGAATCATCCCCCCTGTTTCTGCATATTCCCCCATTGCTTTGATTACACTAATTTCAATTGGTCGTATTGGCATAAAATAATTTTCATTCTTTATTATTTAAACATTATTGCATTTTAAAATATACTTTTATAAAACACGAACGAGAAATTAATTATAACCCTTTGATTTTTCTATTTTGCGATTAAAATTATTTTTGAAATTTATTTATTTTCAATTTGAATTCATACTTTTAATTCTTTTATTTTCCTTTGTTTTCCCAAGCTCTAACACTTGGCCGAACTTTTAACATTGGATTTTTTGTTTTCATTCCTCTTGATTTTTTTCCAGAACTTGTAAGTCCGCGTAAAACTCTTTGTTTGTTTGAGCCCTTTGCAATCCAGTTTATTGTTTTGTCATTTTTAATTTCTGGTTTTGAAGGGTCAACGCAAATCACTTCATAAAAATAATTTATTCCGTCTTTTCCTATTAAATATGAATTTAAAATTTCAAGATTGAGGTGTTTTTTTTGAACTCTTGATTCTGCAATCCATTGGTAAGACATTTTTAAATTTTTTCTTATAGTTAATCTTTTGCTTCTTCTTCCTTTATTTGGTCTTGGGCGTTTGTGTCCTCCTCGCGGAATTCTTATTCTCACGACGACAAAACCTTTTTTAGCTTTATAACCAAGCGTTCTTGCTCTATCCAACCTCAATGGTTTTTCAACTTTAACTTGCGCAGGCGAGTGTCTCCATTCAATCATTCTTTGTCTTAAAACTTTTTTGTCTGGTTTTTTCCAAGCCTGTTTTATATAATAATATAATCCATGAGTCATATAAAATATTAAGGAAGATGGTTTTTAAAGTTTGTCTAAAAACCCTGCGGGTTTTGTCTTGGGTTTTTAGACATAGAAAACTCACGGTTTTCTGGGCACAAAAATTTCAAAAATAAAAAGAAAATTTTCGTGTTCCCAAAAAAATACGCGTTTAACTAAACCGCAAATAAATATCGCGGATTTTTTTTAGGATTGAGAAGATTTTTTGGATAAAAATTATTTGAATTATTCAACTACTGCAAATCAAAAAAAGATTTCATTTAATATCTATAAATAAACTGATCCTGCACTACTCTCGACCTCGCTCGGATTTTTATTTTTGACTTCGCAATTTATTCTCGCGAAATCGCTCGGATTTGAAAAAAGAAAAATTTGTTTGAATTACGCAAATCTCTACAAAAATTCCGTTTATATTTCACTTCGCTTACCAAATTTTATTTTTTTATTTGGTAATGACAGAAAACATCGACGACAAATTAAAAATGTTTTCTGTATTTAATATAAAATGAGCCTGCACAGATTTGAACTGTGGACCCCTGCCTTATCAGAGCAGTGCTCTACCAGGCTGAGCTACAGGCTCATG
>CAYVCF010000063.1:0-2984 GCA_964450135.1 Candidatus Woesearchaeota archaeon | reverse complement strand
TATCTTAACACAAAAATCTGCATATCCAAAAATAAGTTTACTTCGATAAAAAAGATAATATTATAAAGTAAAAGAGGGATTAATTTAAATGGAAAAAGAGAAACTATTAAATTTATATAAGAAGAGATTGATAAGTAGTAGAAGCGAGCTAAAATTTCTGGGAATATGTGTATATGGGACATTTTATATAGGAAAAAGATCAAAAAATAGTGATATAGACATAATTGCAATCTGTGAGAATAAAGGTATAGAAGAGCATAATAGGGAATTTTTAGAAGGAGAGGAAATTCATTGTACAATAATTTCTTATGATCTATTAAAAAAAGATGCCAAAGAATTTTATTTAGGATCTCTATACATTAATAAATTCATTAATCCTCATCTTTTTATTTATAAAGAAAAAAATATACAATGTAAAGTTTATCATTTACTAAAATATTTTTTAGAAAAATATGCATTTCAAGATATTTTTGTTGAAAATAAGCCATTAAGTATAGAAAAAATTATATCTAGAGTTTATTTACTGCATTTGAATAATTTCCCTCATTATATTCTAAACCTAGTAAAAATATTTGATAAAAAAGACAGGTTACAAAGTTTATCAGAAGTAAAAAAGATTTTCTTGCAGTCTTTAAATAGCTCTAAGAATATTTTATCTAAAGAAGGGAAGTATTTTTTTAAATCAGGTAAGGATAATTCATTCAGACCATTTTTTCACGAAAAGATAAGAATTTCTTGGTGGCAAATATATCAAAATTATCGTGGGGAAAAAAACTTTCTTATTAAACAAATAAAAAAAGAAGAGAAAAACATAATAAAGAATAAATGGGCAATTAAAAAAACTTATGACTACTTCTCTGAAAATGGAAGAATTTGATAATTTTTTGGTTTTATTAAATTCTCCTGGAAAGAAAGACTATAAAAAGAGTTTTAGTTTAGGAGTAGAGAGACTGGATAAGATAGATAAGATAAAATATGATCCTTATGATTTATTTAAAAAAAGATTATTTTTTGGGGGGAGAAATTTAAAAGAAATAAAATCTAACCCCTTTTCTATTATCTGTGGTTTTAAGCCCTTAGCAAGATTTCATTTAGGACATTTATTTTTTTCAAGACAGATAGACACATTTCAAAATAAAAAAAATAAAGTTTACCTCTTCTTAGCGTTTATGGAATCAAAATTAAGAAAAAAAGCAAATATAAAATCTTGCAAAAGATTATCTAATGAATTTTTAAAGTATCTATTTGCATCTTCAAAGATTAATATGAGAAATGTAAAAATCATTAGGGATGACTCTGAAAATAGACTGATTAAATTAGCACTTAGTCTATCAACAAAAACAAATTTAAACAAAGTAAAAAAAACTTTTGGTTTTGACGACGGAGATTCTTTTTCTAAAATAATCTTCCCCTTTTTTATTTCTGCAGATTATCTCTATCCCCAAATTAAATTTAACGAATCAAAAACGCTTATTCTTGGTAGTTTGTGTCATGATTCATTAATACGTTTTACAAATGATCTCGCTAAAGATCTAAAATTAGAAAAAGTTTCTTCAGTCTATTCAATGGCCGTTCCAGACATAAAATCTTTAGGATTGATGACAAATAAGAATTCAAATAGAACAATTTATTTGGATGAGAATATAAAAGAGATAGAGAAAAAATTACTTGAAAGCGAAACTGGGGGAAGAAAAACGTTAAAAGAACAAAAGACGAGGGGGGGAATGACAAAATCCTGTAATTATTTTAAAATTATTAGTTTTTTATTATCTTACAACCAAATTAAAGACACTTATCTAAAATGTTTAAACGGGATTTCTTGTAAAGAATGCAAAATTAAAAATAATAAAGAGATAATTAAAATAATTTTAAAAATAAAAAAAAGAAAAAATAATCTAAAAAATTATTTAAAATAGATTGTATCTCATTTTATCCCCTCAATCATTAGAAAAATAACAATATTTTGTGTTTCTCCATCATTTGCGAAAAACCAAGAAGAAATAGAAAAAGGAATAGCGGATAATATTTTAACAATCTTCAACGATAAAAAACTTTTTGCAGTATTGGGAAATATTCATGCATCTAAAAAAGAAATTCAGATTTATAGTCAAAAAATAATTCCTGCAGGATTTATAATTTATAAAAAATTAAAAGATAAATTATTCTCTATTCTTTTGATTGCTAAAAGTGGAGAGATCTTTAATAATGAATTAAAAAAAATTGAATTCCATGAAGATGATTCTTTTGAGAAAAATTTTGATTTTGTTATAAAAATAGATAAAGTAACTCCCTGCTCTTTTTTGGAAAATCTTTGATTCACAAAAAAATAAAAGGAACCTAAAACAATTTATAAAATGAATAATAATTTTGTTACGCGAAAAATTATTTCTAATGATATTTCAGAGATATCTAAGTTGATTATTAGGAATCTGAAAGAAATAAATTCTAAGGATTATGACGCTGAAACAATTAAAAGTTTAATTGAAGATTATAATTTTGAAGGTATTAAAAAAAGAATAAAAGAAGGGGAGATTATTGTAATTGAAAAAAATAATTTAATTGTAGGAACGGGGCGTTTTTTTAATGGAAAAATTTTTGATGTATTTGTTTTGCCGGAATTTCATGGAAAAGGAATTGGTAAAAAGATTATGAAAGAATTAGAATCTATTGCTAAAAAAGAAAGATATAAAAAAGTTTCTTTACCCGCGAGTTTAACTGCAATTAATTTTTATAAAAAATTAGGATATTCATTTGACAAAAATTTAAATGAAGAATCTAAATCGAGTTATTGGATGAGTAAAGATTTAGGGGATTAATAAAACTTCAAGAACAATCAGGATATAATTTAACTAAAGAGGTAGCAGAAAATTTAATTGAAGAGTAGAAAATAGGGTAAAATCAATTTTGGGGTAAATAAACTTGTTAGCTTTGTTAAGTCAACTTCATAACTTAACATAAATCTCATTTGGATAAGCTTTTACTCC
>CAYVCF010000062.1:0-3231 GCA_964450135.1 Candidatus Woesearchaeota archaeon | reverse complement strand
CTGCAACATTTTCTCATCGCTGAGTTTGGCTGTTTTGCTTCTTTTTGAAATTTTGAAAGAACAATTCCTTTTGCCTGACTCGCACCTTTTAGCGGGTCTGCTTTTGCGTAAAGATTCAAAGTTCTCACTTTATAATTTCTGTCTTTCCATCTAAATTTTTTTCTATCTTTCTTTTTTTTGTCTGCTGTCATTAATCCCATCTTATTCTTAATATTTATTGAGAAAGTGGTTTAAAAAGGTTTTGAAATAAAGAGTATGAAATAAAATAATTGCTGTAAATAAATTAGATTATCCTAATCTTTTAATTATTTCTTTCTCTAGCAATTCTGTTTATCTCATCACAAAATCTGTTATAGATATATAGTCTCAATCTTTCCTCTTCTGTTAAACCCTTTCCGCCAAAACTAAATTTAGTTTTTAGCATCTCCCCTTTCCAATAGATTTTATCTTCTGGAGGAATTTCAAAATCAAAACAGACTACTTCACTTAAACTTAAATTAAGAGGAAGTGAAAGTTTTTCTAAATCAGAAGTGTCCCATAAATAATCTTTACTTCCCGATGAGAAAACGACTAAATCTTTTTCTAATCCAACTTCTTGCATTAATCTTTGCAAATCTTCGGCTGAAGCATCGCTTTGCCAAATTTTTTTTTTAATTAAATTATTTAATCTTCTTTGTAATTCATCAAAAGTAAGTTCAACATAATCCCCTAAACTTTTCATTTAAATTATCCTAAAATCTTTTCCAAAAAAATTTTTTACAATCAACTGCATTTCATTTAGTCGTCGTTTGTTTCTTCCAATCAACGCCGCCTTGCTTTGCCTTCCAGAATTTAAAATAACTTCTTTGTCAGAGACCTCTATTTCATTAAACTGAACAGGCGAAGTAATTGATTCAATAAATCCTCTAATGTCTTCTATTCCTCTTGGTTCTGGAATTATTTTTATTTTTTTACCAAGAATGCTGTACATTTTTTTTACATTTTCTCCGTCGCGTCCGATTGCTTGCGAAATAAGTTGTCGCGGAACGCAAAAGAAAATCATTTCGTTGTATTTAAAACAAAATCTTGTTCTTATTCTTGTTATTTTTCCAAACAAGTTCAGATGTCTCATTGTCTGCATATCAATTGTCTGTGTCATCTTAGACGCCGTCGTAAATTTTGTTTATAAACTTTTCCAACTAATTTTTTAGGCATTATTTTCTTCCCAAAATTTTTCACAGATAATTTTATTAACCTTATTTGATTTGATTAATTATGCCTCACCAATGCGTTCACTGCAAAAGAATTATTCCTGTCGCGAGCAAAGAACTGATTGAAGGGTGTCAAGATTGCAAAGGTCATTTCTTTTTTTACATTCGTGAAGAGCAACTTGAAAAATTAAAAAATCAGTCGCAGATAGAAATTCCGCAAGAACAAAAAGTCAACATTGAAAAAGATATTCGCGAAATTGCGGGAATTGTTGAAGAAGATGTTCCAGTAATTTTAGATATAGAATCAATAAGAGTAACTGGCGACGGAAAATTTGAAATTGATCTTGTAAATTTATTCAGCAAAAATCGTCCGCTGGTTTACAAACTTGAAGAAGGAAAATATATTATTGATTTGGCAACAACTCTAAATAAAGATTTGAAAGATCTCAAAGAAATTAAAAACACCGACGATAAAAACCCTCTTGAATAGTCATGAATAAAAATATTTTGAAAATTCTTAAAGAAGTTTTAGAAAAAATAGATCTCTTTCCAGAAGAAATGGAAATCATTAAAGAAAAACTCGACGGATTTTTAGAAAAAATAAAAAAAGAAATAAAAGAAAATTCTATTGGCGCTGAAATTTTTGTTGGCGGGAGTTTTGCAAAAAAGACAATGATAAAAAAAGAAAAATATGATATTGATGTTTTTGTAAGATTTGATAAAAAATATTCTGACGAGGAAATGGTCTTGGTTACAAAAAATCTTCTTAAAAATTGCGAAGAGGTCTTAACAATTCATGGTTCAAGAGATTATTTCAAAATAAAATTAGACGAGAATTTATTAATAGAATTAATTCCAGTAAAAAAAATTTCAAATTCTTCACAGGCAGAAAACATAACCGATTTATCTTACAGCCATGTAAATTACATAAACAAAAAAATAAAAGATAAAAAAATTCTGCAGGAGATAAAAATAGCAAAAGCATTTTGTTATGCAAATAATTGTTACGGAGCGGAATCTTACATCAATGGATTTTCAGGATATTCCCTTGAACTTTTAATTTATTATTACAAAACATTTTTTAACTTTCTTAAAAAGATTTCAGACATAAAAGAAAAACAAATAATTGATATAGAAAAAAATTACAAAAATAAACAGGAAATTTTTATGAACATGAACAGCTCCAAATTAAAATCTCCAATTATTCTAATTGACCCGACTTTTAAAAAACGAAACGCGCTTGCAGCTTTGTCTCTGGAAACTTTTGAAAAATTTCAAAAAATTTGCAAGAAATTTTTAAAAGATCCTGACTTCAAATTTTTTGAACAAGAAAAAACAGACCTGAATAAAATAGAACAAGATGCGATAAAAAACAAACAAGAATTTATTTTAGCAGAAATTAAAACAGAAAAACAAGAAGGGGATATTGCTGGAAGCAAACTTTTGAAATTCTATAATCATCTTGTTAAAGAATCAGAGATTTATTTTGAAATAAAAAATAAGGGATTTAATTATAATGGGAAAAAATCTGCGAGATTTTTTCTTGTTGGAAAAAGTAAAAAAGAAAGATTATTTGAAGGGCCTTTTGTAAAAGACAAAGTCAGTTTAAAAAAGTTTGAAACCGCCCACAAAAATTATTTTATAAAAAATGCAAGAATTTATTCAAAAGAAAAAATTGATTTTTGCCTAAAAACTTTTTTAGAAAAATGGGCGAAAAAAAATAAAAAGAAAATTAAAGAAATGTATATTGAAACGTTAGAAATTTTGAATTAACGCGGGGGCATTTTTCGATCAAGGTCTCCGTTAATAAAATTATTGAACAAAGTTTTTTTATTTTTCAAAAACACCGACGACAAATTAAAACTTTTTTCTTTTCATTAAAAGAGTGTTTACAACAACTGAAACAGATGACAAGGCCATTGCGCCTCCAGCAATTATTGGAGAGAGAAGCCATCCAGTAAAAGGATATAATGCCCCTGCTGCGATAGGAATTCCAAGAGAATTGTAAAACAAAGCCCAAAACATATTTTGTTTTTTTTTT
>CAYVCF010000061.1:466-3442 GCA_964450135.1 Candidatus Woesearchaeota archaeon | reverse complement strand
TATTTTCTCGTCGGTAAAATCGCATAAAATTTATAATTCAAACTTTTGTAATTAAATTTTTTCCAGAATTTCAACTCTTATTCCATTTGCTTCGCAAATGAAAGAAACCTAAGCGGTTTCTTCTCACACATCTTCCCTTTTCTTTGCGGTTAAGCGACATTTTTAAATGCCTCCTGCGATGTCGCAAAAAACTCAGGGTTCTTGTAAAATTTTTCTACTTCTTGAAATGATTGGAGTTCAAAAAAATTTTCCGACGATATAACATAAATTTAAAAGTTCTTTAAACTTTTATTATTTGAATAATAAAAAAGATGGTTGAAAAAATTTCAAAAGTAAGCATTGTAAAATGCAAATCATATAAACAATCTGAAGTAGACAGGGCTGTTGAAAAATCTCTTAAACTTGCAAAAATTGAATTACCTTTTAGAAAAAAAGTTTTGATAAAACCAAATATTGTGAGCGCAGATGTGAAACATCTTAATGCGACTGTGACACAGCCACAAATCATCGACGCTGTTTGTAAAATTTTGAAAAAAAATAATTGCAAAATATTTATTGGGGAGTCAAGTTTTATGAATACCCCTGTGTTTATGAAAAAAGTTGGATTAGATAAACTTTCTAAAAAATATGGTGCGAAATTAATTGTCTTTGAAATGGAAAAACAAATTGAAATTAAAAATCATAAATTTAAAATTCTCAAAGAATTTCCTGTTGCTAAAATTGTCAAAGAAGTTAATTTGATTATTAATCTACCTAAATTAAAAACCCATCAGTTGATGAAATTTACTGGAGCAGTAAAAAATCTTTTTGGTTTTATTCCAGGAGGACTTAAACAGAAATTGCATGTTCAAGGATCAAGTGAAAAAAAATTTGGAGATTTATTGATAGATATTTATCAAAACTTCGACGACAAAATGATTAATATTATGGATGGGGTTATTGGGATGGAAGGCAAAGGTCCAACTTCTGGTTCGCCTGTTAATTCTGGTTTTATTTTAGCATCTAAAAATGCTATTGCTTTAGATATTGTTTCAAGTAAATTAATTGGTTATAATCCTAAAAAAATTTTTTCAAATAAACAAGCAATTAAAAGAGGATTTGGAAGTTGGGATTATGAATTAGTTGGTTTGAAAAAACTTCCTAACTTGAATTTTAAAAAACCATTTATTGCTTTGAAAACGATTAGAAATATTTTGTTTGGAATGAGAAAAAAACCAATTGTTGTCGACGAGAAAAAATGCATAAGATGCGGAATTTGCAGAGACCATTGTCCTACAAAAGCAATAACCCTAAATCCTTTTCCAGTTATTGATAAAAAAAAGTGTATCAGATGTTTTTGTTGTATGGAAATTTGTCCGAGACATGCTTTGAGTTTGAAAGAAAATTAATTAATCTATATTGAAGAATAGGAATAGTTTTAAATAATGTTTTTCTTGAATTGATTATATGCGCGGGTGGCACAGCGGCTACTGCCTTCGCCTGCAGAGCGAATATTCGTGAGTTCGAGTCTCACCCCGCGCTTTTCTAATCTGAATTTTTATTCGCGTGGAAGTTGTAGGATTCTTTGAGCATCAACTCGTGACCAATTCGTACTCTTGCATTTATGGATTATTAGTGAATTTGCTTGCCCGTGCGTTTTTCTATCTGAACTTTTTTCGTAGAAGTTGTGAGAAAAATTTAAATTTGTCGACGAGAAAAATAAGAAATAAAAATAAATAAAATAAATTTTTTCACTATTTAACCTCGTAATAATTTATTCCTTTAAAAAGTCCTGTCTCACTAATTTTTTCTCTTTCGCTTCTTAATTCAGCAGAAATTCTTAGTTGTTCTTCTTTCGTCCTAACATTATCAACTTGTTCGCTTAATTCATTAATTCTTTTTACTGAAGAATATAAGGAAAATCTTTTCCTTGCATAATTACATCCACTAATCAAAGCCCCTGCAACTAAACAAATTCCAATTCCTTCGCTGAGTGCGTAAAGTAAGTTTTTCATTTTTTCTTTAGGGTAATAATTTATCACACCGATATTGGTGTTCTACATTAATATATAAATCTTACTAATATTGGTGTATGCATAGAAAAATCCCTCTTGAGAATGCAATTCTTTTTGAGAAAATATGTGAACTCTCTAACATCAGCAAATTTAAGATTGTTGAATTAACACAAGAAAACAAAATGAATATCGGTCTTTTATCTAAAAAAGTAAAACTTGCCTTTAATAAATGTTCAAATTATTGTAGTGAATTAGAACGACTTCATCTTATCGTAAAAGAAAAAAAAGGTAAAAATGTTTTTGTAAAAAGTAAAATTAATCTTTCTAAATTACATTCTCTTTTCCCCGCAAATATTTAAAAACTTGTAGTTGATAATCTTTTTATGTATATCACTAAACAAAAAGTTAGTGGACATGATTATTATTATCTTCGGAAAAGCGTGAGAGAGAAAAATAAAATTCGCAGCAAAAATGTTGCGTATCTTGGAAAAGATAAAAAGCAAGCAGAAAAAAAAGCAAAGGAAATTATTAAGGGAATGAAAAACAAAGAAAAAAATATTGAAAAAGAAAATTTGTCGACGACAAAATCAAATTTTGAAAGCACCAAAATAACTATTGAAGAACTTGCAAATTTTTGCAAGAGTAAAGGATTTGTTTTTAAGTCAAGCGAAATTTACGGCGGGTTTTCTGGATTTTGGGACTTTGGTCCATTGGGAATTGAGTTATTCAAAAATATTCAAGATGATTGGTGGAAATTTTTCGTCAGACAAAAAGAAAATATGGTTGGAATGGAAGCGTCGATAATTTCGCATCCTAGGACTTGGAAGGCGTCGGGACATTTAGATAATTTTAATGATATGATGATTTATTGTAAGAAAAATAAAAAATATTTTAGAGCGGATCAGTTGATTGAACAGGTTTTAGATATTGGGGCTGATGGTTTTGATGAAAAGAAAATTTTGAAAACTATCGAGGAGAATAA
>CAYVCF010000061.1:0-456 GCA_964450135.1 Candidatus Woesearchaeota archaeon | reverse complement strand
AAAAGAAAATATTGTTGGAATTGAAGCGTCGATTATTTCTCATCCACGAACTTGGAAGGCTTCTGGGCATATTGCAAATTTTGGAGATGTCGTAGCGATCTGTAAAAAATGTAAACATTCTACAAAATTAGATAAATCAGAAGTTGGAAAAGTAAAATGTGAAAAATGTGGTGGCGAATATGAAATTAAAGGCGAGTTTAGTTTAATGTTTAAAACAAAAGTTGGTGCACTTGAACCTGTCGACGCATATCTTCGAGGGGAAACTGCGCAAGGGATGTTTTTAGATTTTAAACTTGTTCAACAAACTTCAAGAAAACAATTACCATTTGGAATCGCTCAAATCGGAAGATGTTTCAGAAATGAAATTGCTCCTCGAGATTTTTTATTTCGTTGCAGAGAATTTCACATTGGGGAATTTGAAATTCACTGCAACGAAATAAAAAATCTCGAGGAGCA
>CAYVCF010000060.1:0-3451 GCA_964450135.1 Candidatus Woesearchaeota archaeon | reverse complement strand
GATAAGTTGAATTATACGTTGATAAATAACTTGCATTAACTAAAGTTTCCCAAGCTGTCTGATTAATTCTCCACATTGAATAAAATATTTCATTGAGTCGTGTTTCATTCCAAGTATTATTTGAAACACTATTATGATAAGTTGAATTATACGTTGAATCAAATAAAGTGTGGGCATAAGTCTGATTCCACGACGCATTATCTCCGCTTCCTGCAGGAAGATTTGTTAAGTAACTTCCGTCCCCGACAAAATATGAAGCAGTTATATTTTTTGTGACATTTATACTCCCTGAAGCGTCTATATCTGTTACAAATATTTTTGTTATTCTTGAAGCCAAACTTCCGAGCCATCCAAAAAACCCTGTTTGAGTTGTTGTGATATTTCCTGAAAATGTTTCTGACTGATTTTTCAAAGCATAATCTGTTAAGTTAGTTGTTCCTGAATTGTCGTCGGTCTCGCACAAAACACTTCCATTTTCATAAATTAATCTTATTGAACTTCCTTCTGCGCACGAATTTATTAAGGAAAAATTAATGAACGAGATATTATTTATTTTCCCAACAGAGGATTGAATCTCTAATCTTTCAGTTCCGTCAAAATCTAAATCCTCGTCGTTAATTTTGTAATCTTTCCAGTAACTTTTTCCATATTCTAAATCTGGATTTAACATAACATTCCAAGAACCATTTGAAATATTATTGGTAAAGTTTTGTTCAAAAATTAAATTTCCTCCAGTTGAACTATCATAAATGCTAATTGTTAAATTCGCTAAAGAAGTTAAATTTCCTGTTGCTATTTCTATTACATTTGTTCCTTGATCTGAAATTAAAAACGCAGAGATAAAATTAGAAAAAATAATTAGCATATAAATTAGAATAACAATTTTATTTCTCATTTTTTTCTCCCTCTCTTTTTAATAATTCAATTAATGCTTTATTTAATGAGATAGAACGGGGAATGTTCTCTTTCCACTTGCTCCATATTTCTTCTGGAATTTCCAATAAAAATTTTTTGACGCTTATCTCTTTTTTCATCTGCTTAGTAACCCTTATAAGATATTATTTATATATATTAATGGTATATAAATCTTTCTAAAGCTTTATCTTAGTAATTAATAGTTAGTATTTAATGATTTTTGAAAAAGATTTATTTTTGAGTATATTCTATTCTCTCAGAGGAATTAAATAATCTGTTTAAAGCTTTTTTATGTTCAATAGATTTTTCACAAAAAGAAAATAAATTAGAGATTTTTTCGTATTCAAATTTTCTGCATCAACCTTTATCAACGATTTTTATCTTCGCGAATAATTTATTTTATGTGGCGTTACCGAATTTTATTTTTCGAGCACAAACGAATTTTTGTGATATCCACAGGAGGCATTTGGGAGATATCACTTACCTGAACCTAAAAGGAGGGTTGTAAGGGCGAAAATTTTCGCGAGATAATCCGCAAACGAGCGAGGGTTTGAGTTGAACCAAAGGTGCCCCTCATATTTTCAGCTTTCCGCCGTCGTGCATTAGATGACATTCTTTTCCGGTTCTATATCCGAGTTCGTTGCAGAGTTCTACCATTGGAGCGAGTTGCTGATGCGAACCATGCGCAGGGATTATATTTTCTGGATGCAAGATCCCCAATAAATCGCGAAGGTCTTCTCTTCCACCGTGTCCAGAAACATGAACATTATCAAAAATTCTAACTCCTAATTTTTTTAATCTCTTATCAATTTTTTCTTTATTTTCTATATTAATTTGAACAGGGATTGTTTTTGAAGAAAAAACTACATTATCGTTTTGTTTAAATTCAAACGGAAGTTGCCGAAGTGAAATTCTTTCCAAAATACTTCCTGGTTCGCCTTGATGTCCTGTGCAAACCACAACGTATTTTCTGCTATTTTTATTTACCTGTCTTAACATTGATTCAACTTGTTTTTGATAACTTCCGATTCTTATTTCATTTCTAAATGGACACATGCCAACATTTTTTGCAGCAGTAACATATTTATTTAAACTTCGTCCGATAAAAAAAACCTCTCTATTTAATTTTTTTGAAAAATCTACAATTGATTTTAGTCGCGCGATGTGACTTGAAAAAGTTGGGACAAAAATTGCGGAATTTCTATTTTGAATTGTTAGCAAAACTTCTTCTAACATTGCTCTCGCGATTTTTTCACTCGGAGTTTTTACTTCTGCTCCTGAATACAAACTATCGACGATTAAACATTTAATTCCTTGTTTTGCAATTTTTCTTAATGTATAATAATTTGGGGGAAGCCCTAAAATAGGATTGTCGTCTAATTTAAAATCATTTGCATAAAGCACAATTCCTTCTGGAGTGTAAAGGGCGATCATTGAGGTCTGAATTGTGGAATGAGTTATGTTAATAAATTCTGCTTTGTAATTTCTTTTTTTGCCCTTTATAATAAAACTATTGTTTGGTTGGACAACAATTAATTTATTTTTTAAATAAATTTTTTCGTCTTCTAAAATTCTTTTTAAGACCTCAATTGTAAATGGAGTTCCGACGACGGGAGCATCATATCTATAAGCGATATACGGAACTGCCCCAATATGATCAAGATGCGCGTGCCCTAACAAAATCGCACGAACTTTTTCTTTTACTCCTGCTTTATCCAAAATTAAATCAGCTGGTATTGCTTCTTTCAACCTCAGTTGTTTTTCAGAATAAGCTTTTTGTTTTCCATCTTTTTCCTGTTCTTGCATTTCAACTATTGCTGGCATAAAAAATCCAGCGTCAAACATAATCGCATCGTCGCCAAGATCAACAACAGTCATATTTTTTCCGACTTCATTAAATCCCCCAAGGGTGTATATTTCCATCTTTTTTAATAAATAGAAATCTTTGTTTATAAATCTTTAATTCGTATAGCGATTAAATTAATCTTGGTTCAAAAATCTTGCGTCATAAATTACAAACCCCTGAGTTGGTCTACCATATCCTACTCGAACATTAGGGCTTGCTAATTTAATTGTATTTTTTTTACCTTCTATAAAATAAGAAGAAGGTATAGAAACAGAATAAGTTCCGTCGTGATTCATTTCAAGTTGAGTTATTTTTTTCGCAGGCTTTCCTGCATAAACATTAAGTTTTATTGGAGAGAAATAATCTATAGAAAATTGAAACGTCACATATTCCGAAGTAATTGCTCCGTCGTCAAGATTAAATTTAAAACTCATTGTATCTCCTTGCCAACCAAGTTCTGAAACACAAGGTTTGTTTTTGTCGACGTTGCAAACAGATTCTCCATAAACACGATATTTATTTACAAAATTATCAAACTGCCAAATTGTTGATTCTGCATAAACTGAACCTGAAATTAAAATAAGAATTCCTAAAAAAAATAAAACCATTAAACTTTTTTTCATATTAATTCTAATCCCTGCTCTGTCCGGATTGAGTAAATCTCAATCTTGCAAAAAATAAAAATTTGTT
>CAYVCF010000059.1:0-3683 GCA_964450135.1 Candidatus Woesearchaeota archaeon | reverse complement strand
CTCTTCATGAATTTTCTTGATGCCCCACAGCTTGCTGTGATTGGGAGCTTCACTTCCACCTTAAAGATTTCTCTTGCGAAAAAATTTGATGAAGTCCATTTTGGAGCCAAAAGAATTTTCGTGTCGTAAGATGCGAAAAAGTTTAATGCGACGAAGTCGCACAAATAAAATTCCTTCGCTTTGCGAAAATTATTTTCATTAATAATAATTCTGGCTCCGCCGAAAATCAGATTAATTGTTACTTGCAATCAACTTTGCACAATATTAAAA
Source organism: Candidatus Woesearchaeota archaeon (assembly GCA_964450135.1). Classification (GTDB taxonomy): domain Archaea; phylum Nanobdellota; class Nanobdellia; order Pacearchaeales; family GW2011-AR1; genus CAYVCF01. Next base: position 3,413 of record CAYVCF010000059.1, on the reverse strand, counting down.
ATCGCGACAAACTTCAATTAAGAATTTAATGTATTAACTTTTTTCCCAAAATATTTTTTCTTGACGAAGACAAAAAAATCTAAAACAAATGTGCGATAGCACGAAAAATTTCTTTTCATCTTAAAAATTTTCCCAGAAATATTTATAAACTATAATTCATTATAACTTCTTGTAATACAAAATGCCGACGACAATTCAAATTTCAGATAGTGTAAAGGAATTTTTAGACAAAATGAAATGTATGGAAAGAGAAACATATAATGATATCCTTGAATTAATAATTGAAGATAATTTAGAAATAAATGAAAAAACAAAAAAAGAAATAGGGGAAGCAAGAGTAAGAATTTCAAAAGGGAAAAAGATTTCTCATCAAGAGGTTAAAAAAAGATTAGGAATATGAGTTTTGAAATTTCTTGGGATGAAAATGCCTTAAGAGATTTGGAGAAAATAGATTTTTTATTAAGAAAAAGAATTATTAAAAAAATAGAGCAATTTGCAGAATCAGAATCCTTTCATGAAATCAAAAAAATACAGGGCGCTGAAAAAGTTTATAGATTAAGAGTCGGCGATTACAGAATTTTATTTGAAATTTTACAAAACGAACTTTTCATATTAAAAATCGGACACAGAAAAAGTATTTACGATTAAATCCACGACGACAAATTTCAATCTTTAAAAAACCAAAGAACCCCGCAAAAAAAATCCGAAAATCCCGCGTAAAATCCTGACCAATTTGATTTTAGAAAAAAATTTACGACTTTTGTCGCAACAAATTTAATTTAAGGGATTATCAATTTCAAACAAATGCGACTTCGTCGCCAAAGTTTTTAGAACGTTCTTCTTCCGTCGCTATTAATCTATTTTCTTATTCATCTTCTTATTTTTTATTTCTTTTTATATCGAATTTAATCTTTTCTTCATTCTTCCCCTTTTCTCTGTTCAGAAATAAAAAATGCTTTGTTGGATTCTGTTTCTTTTATCTCGCCTTCTCTTTCGTAAACCGCGATTGTCGACGGCAAAGCAAACTTTCCCATCACCCCTATTTTAGAATAAATTATATAAGATAAAATTCTTGTCTCGCCCGCCTCAAGTTTGTCAAAGTTCCATTCAACTAATCTTTTGTGTTCTTCAACTTTTGACGGCTTGTCCATTCCAAATCTTGGATAGACCTTTACCAACGCAGGAAGTCGATCTGTGATTGCAACGTTTTCAACATATTTTTTTGCGCTCGCTAAAATAGAAATTTTTAATGCAAAGTCCCCTGATTTTGTTTTTACAAAAGTTACTTTTTTTCTAAGAGAAATATCTTTTTCATTATAATTTTTTACAAATAAGAAAATAAAAACAATCAAAGCCACGACGACAAAAGGCAATAGCCAGTTGGTTGTTACAATTATTTCAAACGTCTCCCCTGGATTAATTTTTCTTGACCAAGTATAATAAACTGAAAGTCCCTGCCTTTCTGTAATTTCTGGTTCTGTGTTCACGCTTGTAAACAATCTTGACAAAATATTTTTCTTGATAATTGTTTCTGAACTTTCAATTGTGTTGCCTTTATTTTCTTTTTTAATTATTTTTTTTGTGATTAAAAATCCAGAATCTTTCGAAGTTGTTTCAATTAAATCTTTTTCACCAAAGCGTATCACCCCTTCGACATTTTCAGTTTTTTCGCTGACTTTTATTTTTGCGTTAATTGTGTAATATCCTGCAAGAAGTTTATTGAAATCTTCTTTTTCAAGATTGACTTCAAAAATATTTTTTGATTTTGCGCTGACTTCAAATTCTTCGTTTAGAGTGAAAAATGGCGATGAGAATTCTGCGTTGATTTTTCCGAAATCAAAATTTTCCAAATTTTTAAAATAAAATTTAAGAGTATTTGAGTTGGGGTTTATTTCTTCTGCTCCGATTTCAAAAGAATCTTTGAGAAAAACAATTCTTAGCAAAAAGTTTTCGCTGATTTCTGAACCGCCGTTTCCTTGCACAAAATAATTAAATGTAAAGAATCCGTCGACGTTCATTTGTTTTTTTGGATAAATTTTTAATTGAACAATTTTTAATTCTCCTGAAGAAATCGGAATTCTCGCAACAGGATCCATGTTAAAACCAAGAAGATTGTAAAAACTGAACTCGTCTGAAGGTCCGTTGTTTGTAATCCGCAAATTTACTATCGCAGGATTTTCCAAATCTTTTATCATCACAAATTCAGACGACAATTCTTTGACATCAACTTTAATCGCAAATAAATTTGGAATTAAAACAAGAAATATTAACAACATAAATATCTTTTCCATAATCAACATAAAAATATTTTGTATATAAGTATTTCGGTTGTGAGGATAATCATGAGTTCCCTCACAACCCCCTCCGGTTCATGTAAGTGGCATTTTTTTATTCTTCCGACGATGCTACAAAAACTTGAGGTGTTCAGAAAACTTGCAAAGTTTAACTTTTTTGCAAAATAAATTTTGTAGTCGAGAAAATAAATTTAATTAATAAATTTTCAAAATTGGAAACAACCCTAAGAAAACAAAACCTATTAAAAGAATTATCCAACGTTTTATTTTTATGAAGAAAATTTTTTCAGAATGCGACGGGGTAACTAAAAATTCATAGATTAACATTAAAAAAATAGAAGTTGAAATAAAGATTATTCCAAAAGATTTGAAAACAAGGGTTGATAAAAGAATTGCGCAACTATTTAGAAAAAATACAAATGCAAAAGTATAAGTCCAAGAACCAAAACTATCCACGATTCTCGACGGAGTTAGGATAATTCGCGAACGCGCAATATTTGAATAAATAAAAAAAGGGATGCACAAAGAAATTTGAATTGCCAAGAGCCAATTATCTTGAAGAAGTTCGTTTCTTGTGCTGATGATAAAAGTCAGGACAGTTACTGAAATAAAAACAAAAGTTGAATTTATTGGAATGTGCAAATTTGCTTTGTGAACTAAATCTAATTTATCCACCTCTTCTTTTACCATAAAAATAATATGATTTGAGAATATTTAAATTTATTGGAAAAATCATGAGAGTATTTTAAGGATTTCAGAACTTAATATATTTACTACTTACTTTTGATAAATTTTTATAATATAACTTTTTAAAGTTCAGTTTTATTCTCATTTTAATGGTAAAACAAACAACTTATGCAGATTCTGGAGTGAACATTGATTTAGGCGACGATGTTTCAAAAATTCTTTATAATGCTGCAAAACAAACTTGGGATAATAGGAAAGGAAAATTAGGAGAGGTGATTGTTCCTTTTGATGATTTTACAGGAGTCAGAGCAATTGATGTTTCTAACTTGCCTGCTGGAACTCTGATGAATATTGGATTTGATGGTGTTGGAACAAAAATGGAATTAGCAGAGAGAGTTAAAAATCATAGAACTATTGCTTATGATTTATTTG
>CAYVCF010000058.1:0-3749 GCA_964450135.1 Candidatus Woesearchaeota archaeon | reverse complement strand
GCAAAATTTTGCCCATCTTTCAATTTGTTCCAAATGCGATTTATCTCTCATTTAATCTAATCCTTTTTATTTTTTCTTTTAATCTTTTTATTTTGTTTTCATCAATTTTTCCTTGGTAAATTATTCGAAGATGTTGCGCATCTTCCAAATCTTTTTCAGAACAAAGAAGCTCTTCTTTGAACGCAATGTTTGATTCAATAGAAGAAAAATAAACATTTAATCCAGTAAAATCTAATTTTTGTCTTTCATTTAATTGTTCTTCGTCCAATTCATCTTTTACAAATTTAATTTCCATTTCAGGCGGAAAAAATCCTTCGCTTTCTAAAACATATCTTGCGCTTTCTCCTTGTTTGAGATAATCTAAAAAAATTATTTTAGGGTCAGAAGATTGCATGCAAATAAAATTATTTTTAATTAGAGAATTATGCAACTCAAAAAATTTTTCCTCAGATAATTTTTCAAGAATCAAATCAATATCTTCGGTTCCGCGACTTCTTCCATGAGCAATTGCGACAAAACCAGAACAAATAAAATATTTCAAATTTAATTCTTCAAGAACATTGCAAAAATTTTCCACAAATTCGTCTAAAATTGTTTTATCTTCAATTTTTCTATTCATAAAAAAAATAAATTTTCAAACTATATAAATTATTTTGTTGTTAATAGTTTATGTGATTGAGACATTTTATTTAAAATCAGATTTCCCGTCGGTAAAATCGTTGAACAAAATGAGTTTATAACAGATTGAACTATAGTAAAAGAAATAAATCTTTTCCTAAATAGTCGACGACAAACCAGACGAATATTAATGTCCTCGACTATATAATAAAATCTGCGACTAACTTTAATTCAGGATTTCAAAGATTAATTTTTTTAAATGCGCGTCGAAGTCGCGAGAAAATTGAAATTTTTATTGCATTCCCTGACGAAAAATTTTTTGGAAAAGTTTTTAATGCAAAAGAAATTTTTACTCGGGGTTCTTGAATTTTTACAATTGCGAGAATAAAATTTGCAAGAAACAATTAATTAGATTTTCGGCGAAGCCAGTTGATTATTATCTAAAAAGATACTAGAGCAAGCGCCAAATTAAATTCTGTTTCCGTCGATAAAACATTAATTTCTCCAGCAAAAATGCGCCTAACGCAAAAAATTAAATTTCAAAAATTCTCCAAAATGTTTTTCATCAGATGGGTTTGATTTATTTGTTGCAGGAAATACAACTTATGAAAATGTAATTTATAATGAGGTTTGTGTTGAAGGAAATTCAGTTCAAGAATATTATTGTGGATTTAATATTTGGAAATTAAAAAGAGAATTAAAAAGTTTTGTAAGAGAATGTAAATTTGGTTGTGTTGATGGGGCGTGCGTTGTTCAAGAAGGAAAATCTGAAAAAGATTGTGTTGATAGTGATTCTTTAAATAAAATAAATATTAAAGGCGAAGTTAATTATCTTGGAAAAATTTATTTTGATGATTGTGAAGAAGGGGGATTAAGTGTTCGTCAGTATTATTGTGTTGATGATAGAATAAGAAGCAATGTAAAGAGATGTCCTGAAGGAAAAATGTGTAGTGGGGGAGTTTGTAAAGGCGATGATAGAAGTTAATTAATTAAATAATTTTCTCTTCTGTTTTTTTCCCAAAATTTTTAAATCCCATTTCTAATTATTTTTATGTGCCGGCACTTGTTGATGACTGAAAAATGTAATTCTCAATGTAAATATTGTTATGAAAAATCTATGAAAGAATTTGGCGACAAACTTTCTGAAAAATTTGAATTTGATTTTAGCACGCCGTGCGAGTCCGAAGTTGATGTTTTGAAATTGAAAAAATTTTTGAAGCAGGATAGAAATCCAGCGGTTATTTTTTACGGCGGAGAACCGCTTTTGAATATCAAAAAAATTAAAGAAACTATTAATAATATCGACGCTGAATTCGGAATGCAGACAAATGGAAAACTTTTGAATTTGCTTGAAGTAAATTATTTGAAAAAGATTTCTAAGATTCTATTTTCAATTGACGGAACAAAAGAGAGAACAAATTATAATCGTGGAAAAGAAAATTATAAAAAGATTATTGAGAATATTAAAAAAATTCGCACGCAAGGTTATGAGGGAGAAATTATAGCGCGAATGACTATTTCACAGGAATTTCCAGATTTGTTTTTACAGGTTATGCATTTGGTTGAGTTAATTAAAGAAAATTTATTTCAAAACTTTTCAAATAATTTATAAACTTCTTTTGGTTTTTTTATCTATGAACTTTAATTTTAAACGAAAGGTCTTGAAAAATGGAATGGTAATTATTTTTGAAAAAAGAAAAATTCCTGTTGTTAGCGTCGGAATCGGGGTGAGACAAGGCGGAATAAATGAATTTGAAAATGAAAAAGGAATTTCGCATTTTATTGAGCATATGCTTTACAAAGGAACTAAGACAAGAACAAATCAACAAATCGCAGAAAACATTGAAAAAAACGGCGGGGACTTAAATGGATTTACTTCTGAAGAGATTACTGCGTATTGGTGCAAAATGCCAAGCAACAAATTAAAAATCGCGCTGGAGGTTTTAACAGATATGGTCAAAAATTCTGTTTTTGACGACGGAGAATTGGAAAAAGAAAGAAAAGTTATTTTTGAAGAAATTAAAATGCGAAAAGATAATCCGCATATTTTTGTGCTTGATGAAATTCAATCAAATCTTTATGAGGGAACCTTGGGTCTGCCAGTTATCGGAGATGAAAAAACAATGAAGTCAATTAATCGTGAAAAAATTTTAAAAAAATTTGAAGAAGTTTACAAACCAAATAATTTAATCTTGTGTGTTGTTGGCGACGCTGATTTTGAAGAATTAGTTAAGTTTGCAGAAAAAAATTTTGGAAATGAAAAAGGAAAAACTTTTGAACAAAAAATTAAATTAAAAAATCAAGAAAAAATTTTAAAAAGAAAAGGGATTGATCAGGCAAATTTAATTTTTGCATATCATGTTCCTCTCTCGCACGATAAAAAATCTTATGCTGCGCGAGTTTTAAGTTCTTTGATGGCTGGCGGAATGTCGTCAAGATTATTTCAAGAAATTCGCGAAAAAAGAAATTTGGCTTACGGAGTTTCAGGTTATTCTGAAATAAATAATTTTTTTGCTTACAACTCAATTTACGTTGGGACAACCCCTGAAAATGTGAAAAAAGTCAAAGAATTAATTTTAGAAGAATTTAAAAAAATTGCGGATGGTTTTGAGGAAAAAGAACTTTTAGAAATCAAAGAAAAACTGATTGGGAATTATTATATTTCGCAAGAGGACTCACAGGGGCAGATGGTTAATCTTTTAGTGAATGAGTTAGAAGGAGACGCAAAATATTTTTATGAGTTTGAAAAAAATATAAACTCAGTTAAATTAGAAGATGTAAAAGAAATTGCAAAAAACGCAGTTGAAAAATTTAGTTTTTTGGCATTGGTGCCCGAATGAAAATTTAAAGTATTCTTTTAATTACAATAATCTATTTAAATGAATTTTTTGTGAACTGATTTGTATTCTAAATTTAATTCATTTGTTGTCCTGCGGGCAGAGATTTCTAAATAAAAATAATAAAGAATCATCCAATCTTTTTTTAATTTTTTTAGCGATTAATATTTGTTGCAATTTTTGCATTTAATTCGTCTGTCTTTAATTTGTAAAGTTTATTTTTATCGCAAAAAACACACTTTCTTCCCAAGAAATACCTGTCTGACAACACCTTTTTCATTTATATCGTCGTAG
>CAYVCF010000057.1:1790-3751 GCA_964450135.1 Candidatus Woesearchaeota archaeon | reverse complement strand
GCGAACGCTTCTGCGAAAAATTCAGAGTTCAACCAAATCGCGACATCGTCGTTGTTATTATTTTTTGATAAGTAAAATAAAATTTCTTTTCTGTCAATTATGAAAAATTTCGCGTCAATTGTTGCTTCTTTTATTTTCATCTCAAATCTTTTTGAAATGTCTTTAATTAATTCTTTGTCGCCTGATAAAACCACTTTGACTTTGATGTTTGATTTTTTTAAATTCTCAAAAGTTTTTTGAAACAAGCTTGACTTTGAACTAAACTCTTCTGCGTTTGTGCAAATTATAACTTCTTTTTCTGCGTTTGCGATTATTTCACGAAGATAATTTGAAATGTTTGATTTGCCTTTTAGCGACGCTGTTATGTCTTCTCTTCTTATCGGAGCAATGCCTTCGTTGTAAAGATTTTCAAGTTGACAATATTCTTCTGTTTCCTTGACTTTTGAAAGTCCTTGAATTCTTTCTTCTGCTTCAAGCTTGACATTATTTTTTAATTTTTCTAAAATCGCTTTTGGTTTTACTCCTAAATATTTTACTGGCTTTCCAAGACGAACAATTGCAAATCCCATTTTTTCCAATGACTCTAAAACATCATAAGCCCTTGAACGAGGAACTCCAGAAATTTCTGCAACTTCACCAGCAGACGCGACTCCTTTTCCAAGCAAGGCCAACCAGACCTTTGTTTCGTAAACATTCAAACCAAAAAAGTCCCTGATTTTTGAAACTAATTCTTGTTTGACTATCATTGTCGGGCTCCTTTTTGTCCTTTTTTTGAAAAATTTACTTCTGCTCTATAAAAAACAGCATCATTTTCCCCAACTCTTTCAAAATCATATCTTGCATAATCTCCTCTGCCCTTGATTGTTGATTTTAAAATAACAAGAGGGTCGCTATTAAAAATTATTTCTCCATTTGGAAAACATTCATCAGTTCTTCTTGGAGCTTGAATTTCAATATCAACTTCATAGGTATCTTTATCATCCTCTTTCTCTTTATAATCTAATGCTAATGCGAACAATCCTCTTATCCCCCCCTTTTCACGTACTTCTGTAACTAATCTTATTTCAAATGCGTTTTGAATTTCTTCTAATTTGTTCATTTTCTTCCTCCTTGATATTTAAATTCTGGAAATTCTCTTAAATCATTTTCAGGACAATTATAAAAATCTTGAGGAACTTGAATTCCTTTTGTTTGGTAAAATTCTGCTGGAAGAATCATGCTTTGTTCTTCTAATGTTAATTCAGAAAAAAACAAATCTGAAAGTCCTATTGCGTTTTCTTTTGCTCCGCATGCTATTGCTTCTTGTTTGTTTAAAACATATCCTGCAACTCCTCTTAGTTTTGCAAGTTGTGGAATGTTATCTGGAGATAAACCTAAATAAATTGCAACAGATCTTCCCATCCAATTAAAATATTCTGGCAATTTTCTTGCCCTCTCTTCTCTTGCTTGCGCGATAATATTGTCTATAACTGAAGAAGGACTTGAAGTTAAATCTTGTCTCATTATTCTCTTTCTCCATCTTCTCTGTGTTTAAATATTCCGTCAATAGAAACTCTGTTTGAAGTTAAAAAGGTGTATCTTGTTTTTCCTGTTTCATAATTTGTTATTCTATTAACAAGTCCAAGAGCAAGATAATCTTCTCCATGGTCTACAATATGATTAAATAAAGCGCAACCAAAAATTGGTCCGCACACTAAAGAATTTCTTGCACGTTCAGTGCTTGTAAGTAATCCAAATTTAACAGCAGGAAGAGCAATATCTCTTAAACATTTTGGAAGATATTTTGTAATTCTCGGACAAATTTCTCCAATAGTATAATCTTCTGATTTTGACCTTGCATAAATCCCCCCAATACTTACTCCTGCATTTCCATTAACCTCAGAAAATAATCCCATATTTACTCCTGCATTTCCATTAACCTCAGAAGCTAATCCTCCAATACTTACTCCTGCATTTCCATT
>CAYVCF010000057.1:0-1690 GCA_964450135.1 Candidatus Woesearchaeota archaeon | reverse complement strand
CTGTTCCGGAGACGTGGCATTTTCCTATGCCTCCGACGATGCCACATAAAATTTACAATTCAACTTTCTTGCAAAGATTATTCTTGAAAATAAAATCAGACATTTAAAAAAGTTGTAATTAAGTAGTGAGAACAATGAAGGAAACCTAAGGTTTCCTCTCACACACCTTCCTCTTTCTGTTCCGGTGTGCGATATCTCTAAGTGCCTCCTGTTGATATCGCGAAAATTTATAATTCAACTGACTTGCAAAAGATTATTCTTGAAAATAAAATCAAACATTTAAATTAGTTGTAATTAAGTAGTGAGAACAATAAGAAGATTTAAAAATATAAAAAGAATTTAGTTTTATGGTAAAAATTGGATTTAATACAAAACACAGACCAAAACCAAGAATTTCTAAAGGAGATTTTGTAAATGTATTTTTGTGTCAACCTCCAATAACTTTGAGTGGGGTTTATCAAGGCAGAGAAGATGGAGAATTTATTTTATCAAGGGTTTTTGGAGTTCAATTCAATGAAGACGGAACAAGAGAAATTCGTGCTTCAAATTATCCTCAAAAAATTCCACTTGGAAATGTTTCGTCATATATAAAAACTACAAAACAAGATTATCGCGGAAGATTAAAAAGACACAAACAAGATTTGATCTTAGAAGAAATGCAAAGAGAAGTTCATGGAAGAGAGTTACATGAAAAATTATCTAAATTAAGAGCTCAAGAAGTTCAAGAATATTCTTAAAAACTTTTAAAAAATTTGAAGTTTAATTTAATAATTTGTTAATAGGCCACAATAATCTCAAACTTGTGCGAGTTTTAAAAGAAGTTGACGACGACAAAATAAAAGGTAGTTTTGGTTCTGGTCCGCGAACTCGTGTAGCTTGTTTTCACATATTTATCGGAAATTATTTTTTATGTTTTAATTGCACAAGAGTTTACAGAGAAGAAAAATTATTTTGGAAACAAGGAAATATTTTAGAAGATTAATTTTTAATTATCTTGTAAACTTCGTCGTTTTTTCTAACAAGTTTATTTAATTTTATTCCAATCTCGTCGTATTTTTTTGCTGACTCAACTGATTTGTGTTTTATTTGCATTTCTTTAATTTCAAAATTTTCAATTCCAGTTTTGTTTCCAATCACGCAAAATTTTTCTCCAATATTTATCGCAGAAGAAAGTTTTATTGTCGCGACTTTTATTCTTGGATAATAATGCAAAATTTTTCCAATAAAATGTTTTTTTTCTTTTGAGGCGTTGTGCTCTTGTTTTGCAAAATCATCTGACGTCGGCAAACCCAAATAAAATCCAGAAGAAAATTCTTTGTTGTAAACTTTTTTCAGTTCTTCCAGTCCTTCTTGAATTTCTTTTTTTGAAAGTTTTTTGTCAAGAGCTTTTCTATAAATTTTTGTAACAACCTCAACATATCGTGCGTCGCGGTTTCTGCCTTCTATTTTAAAACAAGTTACCCCTGAATTTTTTAATTTTTCTATAAATGGCAAAGCACATAAGTCCTTTGCTGAAAAAATTTTGTCATTTTCAATTTCAAGTTCATAACCTTCTTGCTTGTCTTTTACAATGTAACTCCGTCGACATGGATGAATGCACTCTCCGCGATTTGCAGAACGATTAAATAAAAACTGCGAAGTCAAACATCTTCCTGAAACAGCGACGCACATTGCGCCGTGACAGAAGATT
>CAYVCF010000056.1:1822-4085 GCA_964450135.1 Candidatus Woesearchaeota archaeon | reverse complement strand
TTTAGATTAAGCGAGCTACGCAAGAACCCTTCCTTGCTTTAGCTTTGAGTGAATTGCGTCGAGCGAGCGTTAGTTTTTTCTATTTAAATGAATATTAATCAGTGAGCTCGATTTTAGCTCACTGAATTTGCAAAAAACTTAGTGATAACTATATTGAGTTCTAATTAAACTTTACGGAGGTTAAAATGAAAATAGAAATTGTAAAACACAGTCATAATGTCGGAGAAAGTAATTATCATTATCAATTGACTCCTGCCTATCGAAGAGACATTTTTGTCGACGAGAAAATTAGAAAATTGACGCAGGCGTATTTATTAGCAGAAGCAGAACATTTGAAAGTAATTATTGTGTCAGTTAATTTCGGACCAGACCATATGCATTTTTTCGTCGGTGATTGCAAAAATTACAGCGTTTCTTATTTGGCTCAGCAGTTTAAGGGATTTATTTCCAGAATGATGCGAAAAAATCATTGGAATTTATTTCGAGAAAAATTGTTTGGAGATAAATTTTGGACTGGCGGATATTTTTACAGAAGTATTGGCGCAGTTAATTCTGAAACAGTAAAATATTACATTGAACACAGCCAAGAAAAACATTGGGAAGTTGTTGATTATGAATTTTATCAGTATGGAAAACAAACGACGCTAAAAAATTTTTAAGACGCGACCACAAACGCCCGCCACTTTAGTGGCGGGTTGTTTACACATTAAGAGAGTTTTAAAGTTAGAAAGTTTTAGTTTCATTCCCATTCTAATTCTTCATTTAATTTATAGGGGACATAGGGACGGAAAGTTGGGTCGCCGAGGAGAGAATTTTCATTACCCATAGAATATTTAGAAAAAGAGGTTCCCAAGTTCATATTTAACATATAAATATCTTGGAGTATTTTATGATTATTTAAACCCGATGTTGCTGAAATTGCTGCAAAATTTCCCAATGCTCCTTTTCTAATTAAATTATTACAAAAAGAGTCTCCATTATCTAAAGAACAAGTTGAACAAGATTCGGAGAAAAAGATTCCATTTTTAAGGTTGGGGATTTGATTAGAAATTATTCCTGTACCTCCAGACCATCCATGATGAGCTAAATAGATACTATTCCCCCTTTCTAAAGTATTTTGCCATACTTCTATCTTATCTTCAGAAGTATAATTAAAACAAGAATTAGAATAGCTTTTACTAACAGTACATTCAACAAAGTACCCTAAAGATCTAAACTGGGTAGACCAATTATGAACTCCTTTTCCCTCAAAATAAAGAGCACCATTAGGATCATCGTAACCATTTCCAACTAAAAAAGAAATATTATCAAAAGTCTCACTTAATTGGTTATAAAATAAATCTCTCATCAAATAAGAATAAACGTCTGAAACAGAAATTCCTTGAATTCTTCCTACAGAAATATCTGAAGAATTATCTCCATTAAAATCTGCGTAGTTAGTGGTATCTAAATTATACCGCATATTCCACCCAGGTATTAAATCTCCTCTAAATGAAATAGCTTGATTAAAACCAAAAACCGTTAAAAAGGGCTTATAAAAAGGCATTTTTTGAGTCTTGGGACCCAACCACACTACTTTATTTCCAGATATAAGGGGGGCCCTATAATAAAAACCATCCGAAGTAACCTGCATCCCCCGTTGAGTTTCTAAATCATGAATATAAATATTATTATTTCCTCCCCTATAAACTCTCCATACTATTTTATTCCCAAAAATTTTCGGGTTATACTCCCCAAAAAGGTTAGATGTTATTTGAATTTCTTGTTGAATTTCTAAATCATACAAATAAATATCTCCATCAAAACTCCAAACAACCTTGTCTGCCGAAACTGATAAAGAAGATAAATCTCTAATATCATTCTTTATAATTAATTCATTTGAATCTTCTAAATCATACATATAAACATCCCAATTTCCAGTTCCATCCCTTTTATCTAATTGCCAAAAGACTTTATTTTCAGATATTAAAGGGAATAAGTAATGAAAAAAACCAGAAGTGATTTGAATTTCTTGTTGAGTTTCTAAATCATATAAATAAATATTCGAACTTCTCCAATCTTTTTGATGTTCCCACACTATCCTATTTCCTGAAATACTAGGATTCGTTTGACTAAATGAATCAAAAGTAATTTGAGTTTCCGTATTTGTTTCTAAATCATATAGATAGATATCATAATTTCCATTTCTGTTATCTTGCCATACTATCTTATTTCCTGAAATACTAGGATTCGTTTGACTAAATGAATCAAAAGTAATTTGAGT
>CAYVCF010000056.1:0-1722 GCA_964450135.1 Candidatus Woesearchaeota archaeon | reverse complement strand
AGATATCATAATTTCCATTTCTGTTATCTTGCCATACTATCTTATTTCCTGAAATTATTACATTTTCATGAATAAGCCCTTGTGAGCCGATTATTTTTTCTTGTTGAGTTTCTAAATCATATAAATAAATGTCCGTATTCATCCCAGGCAAGGTAATTTTTCTTTCAAAGACAACATCATCAAGAAAATTTTCAAACAATCTCTCAACCTCACTCTCAACCTTTTCATCAACCTTTTCATAATCTCCCTCCCTCGTCGTTATAATTACTTCATGTTTCGCGCTTGCTAAAATTGGCGACGCCAAACTTGTTTTTCCGTAAATTTCATAAACAGGGTAAGTTGATTTTTCTGGTTGAAATTTTTCTGAAACAAAAATCTCTAAATCATTTGGATTTGTTAAAATAATTTTATCTGTCTTGTTTCCGTCGTAAAACTCTGTCATTTCAATATATTTTTTTTGAATGGTTTCCAAATTATAATTTTCATTGCATTGTCTTAAAACATTTCCTACGCAGATTATATTTCTTTCTTTAAAATTTTCATCTCTGTCTAATTCAGTTCCTGCAATTATTAACGGCGCATTTAACAGCGACGCATAAGTTGAGGCCAATAAACTTAATTCATAATCTTCTTGAACATAAACAACATCTTCATAACTTTCCCAATAAGATAAATAATTTTCAACATCAATTCTTTTAATATTTTCTTGAGAAATTCCTGCTCCAAATTCTTTTTCAGCAATTAACAAATTATTTAATTCTTCTGGAATTTCTCCAATAACCTTTACTTTTTCTGTGTTAAATTGTTGCATAAAATAAATTGAAGAATCAATATCAAATGCATTTTTTTCTTCAATCTCGTCGTGATAAATCAGCGTCGGATAAACACAAACATTTTCAGGAGTTCCATAACCTCTTTGACAAATCGAATCATCTCCATCTTGTTGAGTGAATGTTGTTACAGGAATTAATTGCAAAACTTCTTTCCAATTTTTATCTGAAACTAAAAAAACTTCTTTTTCAGAATATTTATTTATATTCTTTTTATTTGTTCCAATTAGGGGGACTATAATTTCTTCTGCGCAACTTGATGAGTTTAAAAAAATCCATCCTGCATCAAAAGAAGTTAAATTTAATAATTTTGGTTCATATCCTAAATTTCCAAATGTCCAAAAAACCCCGTTCATATTTGGATAATTTTTTGTAAAATTATTTGTTCCTGAAACAATGTTCCATCCATAATTTAAATTAACATTTGTTTTAATTGTAATTTCAAAATTAGATAAATTAAACGAACAGTTTTTTATTGAATAAAGGGAATAAGATTTTCCTGATTCTAAAATTTTTCTCTCTATAAAATTATTTTGATTAAAATCATATTCCCATGCCTTAAAAATAAGGCAGTTTTCATTTTGCAAGTCCCTTGTAATATTAATTGAATTTTCAACAGGAAATGAAAGCAAATTCCAGCCATCTTTTATATTCATAATTTGACTCGGAATATAATTTTCTATTAAACAATTTTCTGCATTTACAAATCCAAAAAAAGAAATAAATAAAAACAAAATTAAAATCACTCTTTTCATATTTTGATAAAGAAAAAAGGATTAATAAATATTTGTCTGAATTTATTTTTTGGTGATTGAGACATTTTAGCACCAAAAAAGCTAAAAATTAGCAAAACTACGACGATATAAATGAAAAAGGTGTTGTCAGACAGGTA
>CAYVCF010000055.1:0-4658 GCA_964450135.1 Candidatus Woesearchaeota archaeon | reverse complement strand
GGAATACTGATTGGATTGCAGGCAATGGAACTTGGAATGAAACACGACTCAATGAGATATTTTCTGGAATATGGAGACAGAATATGACTGCTTGGGAAACTTTAGTTAATGCAAGTTATTTGCAAACTTATAATGCATCTGTTGCAACTTATAATACAACTGTAAATATTCAGAATTTATATAATGCAACAGCTGACTTAAAATGTTATGGGAGTTTTTCTTCAAGTTGGAGAACAAATACAACTGCTTGGGAAACATTGGTTAATGCAAGTTATTTGCAAACTTATAATGCATCAGTTGCAAGTTATAATACAAGTTTAAATGCGCAAATGTTATATAATGCAACTGCTCAAGCATTTTTTTATAACAAATCTGCAAATGTAGCTTTTAATGGTTATAATACTACTATGAAAAATAATAGTTACATGTTTTATGGCGACGGAAATCAGGCCTCAATCTCTTACAACGGGAGCACATTAATAATCGCGGTGAACTAATGAAAAATAAATTTTTGATTTTAATCTTTGGAATTTTTATATTTATTTTATTAATTAATTTAATCAGCAGCACAACATTAAGTTTTGGGAACAGAACCTTTAGTGTTAATACTTGTTTATATGGTGAGGTTACTGATTATGATACAATTTATGTAAACGGAAGCGGGACTTTGCACATTTGTCCATTTAATGGAACTGCAAAAACTGGCTGGGCAAATATCAGTTTAGGTAACAACGGGAATTTCACAGTTGCAACAGGAGGAATTGTAAATGGTTCAGGCGGAGGAGGTCTTGGTGGGACAAGTGTCACTTCAGCTTGTGCATATCAAGGAGATGATGGAAGTTCTTCAACAATCGGAGGAATTGCATGCACTGCAAATGGAGGAGGAGCTGGTGGGGGAAGTGATGGAAGTTCTAATGCAGAAAGCGGAGCAGGTGGAGGAGGAGGATTTGGTGGAACAGGAGGATTAGGTGGAAAATCATTAAACACAGGAACTCAAGGCGCAGCAGGGGGCTCTTATGGAACTGCAAATGGTCAAACTTTATTTTTTGGTTCAGGCGGGGGCGGACAATCTGGAGACAGTGCAGCAGTTGGATTAGGAAAACAAGGAGGAGGGGGAATAAAAATAAATGCAGGCGCAGGAATAATTTATATTCAAGGAATAATAAATTTTTCTGGAATTCAAGGCGCTGCAGGAGATACTGGCGACGACTCAGCAGGAGGAAGTGGAAGCGGAGGGCATGTAATTTTATTTGCAAAAAATTTAAATTTAAATTCTGGAAAAATTTTTGCAACAGGTGCAAGAGGGGGCGCTGCAGGAACAGGAGTAAGTTCTGATTCTTGCGGAGGGGGAGGAGGAGGCGGAGGAAGAATTTTATATGTTTATGAATCAATAAGTCAAACAAGTTTGGTTAATTCAAGCGATGGCGGACCTTGGGGAACAGCTGCGGATTCTGGATGCAATTTTACAAATTCAACTGGCTTTAAAGCAACTTCAGGAAATAACGGAACTGTTTTTTATAATTCAACAACTTGGCCAGCAGACACTTGCACTGCTCCTGGTTCTGGAAATTGGGACATCACTTGTTCTGATGCTTGTGTTTGGACAACTAACTCTGTTATTCCAGCAAATGTAACCACAACTGGCGTAGGAATTCTAACATTAAACGCGAATTTTACTTTTACAGGAACTAAACAATATATATTTATTAATCGCGGTTGCAACTGGAGCATAAATCGTGGCGGGGGATTTAGATAATGAAAAAAATTTTAATAATTTTTCTTATTTTATTTTTATTAAATTTTAATTTTCAATTTATTTCTTCTTTAACTGCAACTTCTTCAAGTTATTCTGTTGGAAAATTTGGAAATGGAATCGCGAGTTCAAAAGCAAATTCAGATAATTACAACGCGACAACTTTATCAGAAGCAAAATCAGTTGGAGATGCGCAGAGCAATTTGTATCAAGCAGTCATAAGTTTTTTAGGAAAAGCAAAAGACACAACTTCAGTAGTTTATTCTGTCACAATTAATCAAACAGAAATAGTTCAGGCAGGAAATGTTTATTCTGTGACAATTGAAATAATAAATTCAAGCGGAAATGTTGATGTAACTTCTTCGCCAAAAATAACAATCTACGATTCTTTGAAAAATTTAGTTGTAAGCAATGTTGATATGAGTTTGCTTTCTGGGAAAAGATATCAATATAATTTTACAACAAATTTAGTTGATGTAGCAGGAATAAAAGAAACTAATATCAGCGTCGGAATTAATGGAGTAACTAAAAAATATAATACTACTTGGACTCTTTCAAACGGTCGCACTGCAATTAGCATTAATAGCATAAACACTGCAGATGTTCCAACAATTAGAGCAAATGTAACAATAACAAATGAAGATGCAGAAGAATATGAATACCCTTATGAATATTGCATTGTCTCAACAATGACCCAACAATGCGGAAATTCAGCAAATGTTGCGCATGCAAGCGGATATAAATTATTAGATGCAGGAGAGTCATGGAACACAATTTTATCTTTAGATATTTCTCAATCAGGAAATTATTGGTTTAAAATAGTTGCTGACTATGGAACACAATCTTCTGGAGCAACAAGAAGTTTTAGCGCGACTTATACTCCAAGTGGAAGTTCTGGAACTGGCGGAAGCAGTGGCGGAGGAAGTTCAAGCTCCAAAATAAATACAATAGAGGTCTCTGAAAGCGCAACAGTTTCAGAACAACAAATTACAAAAGGAATAATTGCAAAAGTTGAAGAAAACGAAAAAATAAATTTTAACTTTAAACAGGGCTCAACCACAGAATCGCACACAATAACTCTTTCAAAAGTAGAAAAAAATATTGTGACTTTAATTATCTCTTCAAAACCAATCACAATAAAATTAAAAACAGGCGAAGAAAAAGAAGTTGATATTAATGACGACGGAATAGATGATATTTATTTCAAATTAAACAAAATTGAAAATTCAAAAGCAGATTTGCTGATTAAAAAATTAATTGGAAAGTCGTTTATAACAGGCAATACAATAAATTATCCTAAACACTTAATGGATGTTTCAGTAAAAATTATGGAGGACTACAGAGTGATTAGCCCTGACTCAAAAATACTTGCAGAGATAACTCTTTACAATCTTGGAACAGAAGAAATAAAAGACGCGCACGTAGAATATTGCATTGGCAAGGAATCAGGAGAAAAAATAAAATGCTCTTCAGAAACAATCGCGGTCTATACAAAAATACAATTAGTTAAAGAATTTTTAATTCCTTCTGATATGGAAGAGGGAGGATATTATTTAAAAGTAACTTCTAATTATGGAAATGAAACCGCAAGTTCTCAGACGACATTTTTAGTTAAAAAAGAAAGTGGGAAAATAGAAGAAGAGATTCAATTTAATAGATTATTGATTATAATATTAATTATTTTAGTCGCGTTAATTACAATCTCCATTGTTCTTCTTATAAAAAGAAATTCTAGAAGATCAAGATACAACGAGAACCCGTCGGAGATTGCTCTTCAATTAAAACATTTGAATGAACTTAAACTTAGAAAAGTTCTAAGCGAAGAAAATTATTTAGAAGAAAGAAAAAATTTGTTGGCTAAGGTTGGTGAAATGGTGATAGGCAATAAAAAGATTTTTGTTTATGTTTTGATTGCATTATTCGGAGCAATAACTCTTGTTGTAAATTTCAAAACAAATCTGACTGGAATGATTGTTCAAGAAATATTTTATTTTGGAAAAAAAGGGGTGATAATTATCTGCTCTGTTTTAATTTTATTTTTGCTGATTTATTTTAGAAAAAAGATAACTTCAAGATATAAGAAAATTTTTGAGTCGTCAAAGAATTTATTTAAGAAAAAACATCCTTCAAATTGTCTTAAAGGTTTGCTCAACAAAAAAGTTTATTCTGAAGACGGAAATTATGTCGGAGAAATTGAAGAAATCATTTTAGAAAGAAATAAAATAAATAGTTTGAGAATTAAATTAAATAAAAAATACAAATTTAAATTAAAAGGAATAATCATTGGCTACAGCAAAGTGAGGGGCGTTGGAGAAGTTGTTGTAATAGAAGAAAATATTTTGAGAAGTTTGCAAAAAATAGTTTAATTTTGTAATTTATAGAGTAAAATCTTTGCTGAATAAATTTGGCTCGCTGATGCTATGCACAAAAAGATTAATAGAGATATTTCTTTTCAAAGATTAATAAAAATCTTTCAGATCGCAACTCAATAATTTATCGTCGTTGTTCAACTTTTTTAAAAATTTATGTTAAATTATAAATCAGTTATATTTCACTAAAAATTTTCTGCGGAAGTTTTTTAAACCAACATTTCTGTAATTTTCTATGGTTGATATAACTGAAAATATTGAAGAAGGTGTAGAAGCAGTTGAAGAGGCCTTGGAAGATATTGAAAAATCAGCTGAAGCAGAATCTGTTGACGAGAAAAAAAAGAAAAAGACAGATAAGTTGAAAGAAAAAGAAAATAAAAAATCAATTGAAGAAAGAAAAAAAGAACTCTTGGAAAAAGCTGAAAAATTAAAAGAAAAAATTGATATCAAAGATTTAACAACAGAAGAGCTTAAAGAAAAGATTAAGATAAAGAAAAGAACAGATATGCTTATTCCTCTTGAAGATTATGTTCGGT
>CAYVCF010000054.1:0-5122 GCA_964450135.1 Candidatus Woesearchaeota archaeon | reverse complement strand
ATTCAATTTTCAGTTGAGTTCCGATTGCAATAAAATCATCAGTAATTCCCATTGTCGCGGGATGAATTGCTGCGGCACTAAATCCAGAAGTTCTTGCCCTGCCATATCTAAATCTAAAACCCCCTGACCTCGACGGGTGTCCATAAATAGGTCTGCCCGCAACTAAGTCGCGAATATATGTTGGCCTTTTATCCTCCTCTTCGGATTGTTCTAGAAGTTTGCTTCTTTTTTCATGAATCTCAATATATTCTTTCAAAAAATCCCAACCAGTTGAAAAAATCCCATTTTTTTTCGCGTTGTTTAACAAACGAAAACCCTTCGCTGCTTTTTGCGCAAGACCTTCTGAAAAGATTAAACACATTCCCCCTCGAACATAATTTGTCTCAACGCGATTCAGATTTTTATAATTTGAAACTTCCAAAGTTGTCGTCGGTTCTCCTGCAATTTGAATAGGAAGATTTTTCGCTAAAAAAATTATTTCTTCTTCTGTTGGAAAATATTGCAGATTAGAAATTCTCTCATGATAATCCTGATTTTCTGTAACATATCGTTTAATTTCATTTTCAGTAGGATCATATTTTGCATAACCAAAAAGTTCTCTAAGATAATCTATCAACATCAAGACAATGCAAGACGCAGTTGTTCCTGCACTCCTAATCGGCCCAGAAAAATATACCTTAAAATATTCTTTTCCGTCTTGGGTTTTTCCTAATTTTAATTCAGTATAACCCTCAATCGGACTTGCAACAACCCCCAAAGTAGTGTAAGCAAAACCAATCCTAATTCCTGCATCAATTGCTTGGATCAACGACGAGAACTTGCAAAATTTCTGCTTCGCAACTTCTTCTGCGATTTTAAAAACAACCGTTGAATCCAATTTTCCAAATTCTTTTTCTAATTCTAAAATTCTTTTGTCAATTCCAGAACCAGACATTTGCGGATAAATTGTTGCGATAAGTTCAACGCATTTTTCAGCCATTGTTTTCGCAAGCGGAATTTCAACTTTATCAACTGGATCAAATCCCTTTGCTCTTGCTAAATTTGCAACATCATAAACTTTTTTTATTTCTCTGTCCAAATTTTCAAAATATTCGCGTGTGTTCATTTTTTAAAGAGATTATTTTTATTTTTTTAAAAGAAGATTCATTGCCAATATGTATTTTAATTAAAGAAGAATAATTAGAAGATAAGTCACTTAGCAAATAAATTTTTTCTCCAAGAAAAATTTCAGGATTAACATAACGAAATTTTTTTTTCAATTCAATGCCGTCCGAAGATTCCAAAACCTCAAAACCATTTTTTAATAAACCCAGATTTTCCAAGATAAAATTATCGTCGCTGTTTTCTAATTTATTTAAAATAAATTTTTCTGAAGAATAAAGATCAGTTAGTGAAATTATTTTTTTATTCATTGAATGTTTGAGGAGATTAGAAAGAATGAAATATCTTGCTTTTGCTTGATCCCCCGCCCAATGTTGAGTTTGTAATTGTAAATATTCTTTTGCAAAAATTTCTGCATTATCTTTATTTTTAAAAACAATTTGATTATCTTTTACAACCAAATCAAAAAATATCTTTTTAGTAATCTGACTTCCTTCTTTAAAAAGTTCTCTCAAAGTGTAATCAATTCTATCTGCGCACAGCGACGGAATTTCTTTTTCTAATAATGTAAAATTTTTTAAGTTAGAAAAAATATTTTCATCAATTTGATATTTTTTTAATATAGATGGAATTTCGGAATTTTTCAAAAATTCAAAAAAAACATTGTCTTGATAATCTTCTTTTTTTGAGTCCCCTAAAACCCAATCAATAACATGGGAAAAAGCAGTATGAGAAATATCATGAAGAAGTCCTGCAATTTGTTCTTCAAGTGTTGCGCCCAATTTTCTTAGCAAAATAAAAACCCCAATTGTATGTTCATAACGAGTATAATCAAATTTTTTATGATAATATTCTTTAGGGATTCCAAACTGAGAAACATTTTTTAATCTTTGAATAGAATCGCAATTAATTAAATCAATCAAAACTTGTTCAGAAATTTCTTCTTCCCCGTAAATGTCGTCGTTGATTTTCATTTTAAGTGTTTATCATAAATTTTATTTTAAATTTTATTTTCAGTTTTCATTTATCACAAATTTTATTTTCAGTTTTCTTGCGGATATTTTTTCTGTCATTAACAAATTCATTTTCATCTATTTTTTCTCAATAATTATTTTATTTTCTTCTTTAGTTTCAAAATCCAAGATTTTAATCGCGCGAGTTTTCAAATTAAAAACAGGGACCTTGCAATGGTCTGGTTTATTTCCAAATTTTTCCTGATAAGGGGTCATAGATTCCCAGCAAGAAGTTGAAACAAGAAGAGTATTATTATAATATCCTACGCCTGATTTGTGGGTATGCGCAGAAACAAAAATATCTGGAATTTTTTTTATCAAAAGCGGGTCTTGTTCTAAAGGAAAATACTGAACAGAGGAATGAGTCGGAGCAAGGTGTCTATTTTTCAAAAGATATTTCATAATTTCTTCAGGACAATCCATTGCTCTTTTTTTTACAAGTTCTGGAATATTATTTGCATAAAATGTAAAACTAAACCCATGATAAGTCAAAATATCAAAACCATTAAATGCTTTTTTATCGTCGCTACCAATATTAATTCTCGCGGGGTTTGCAGTCAGAATAATATTTTTCAAATCGTGAAGTGGCCAAGCATATTTCTCATCAAGAATTGGTTGCGGTTCCATTAATCTAACTCCATCGTGATTTCCAGGGGAAATAATTATTTTTATATCCTTCCTAATTTTTTTAAAAAAATCTGCAAGTCCCTGAAATTGTTCTTCCAAATCTTTTATCTTCAAATCTTTTTCTTGGTTGGGATAATTTCCAATCCCTGTCACCAAATCTCCTACGACAAAAAGATATTTTATTTTACTTGTGTCTAATTCGTCAATTTTATTTTTTCCATTAAGAGAATCTATAAATTTTAAAAAATCATTTTCTAAAAATCTTTTGCTTCCGTAATGCAGATCCCCCAAGAAAGCTACACTCTCGTTATAAGGAGAATTTTTTTTCTGTTGCAAAAAAGAATCTGGAAAAATAATTTCATTTGCAAATAAAATTTCTTTGTTGCCAGAAACCCTAAACCCAAAAACTCCATCAAGACAAATATTTTCTGCTTTTTCAAAAAGATCTTTTTTATCCCCATTTACTAAAATTTTTATCCTTCCAGTCAAATCCTCGACGTCAAAGAGAATATTTTTATTTTTTGTAAAGGATTTATTTCTAACGATTCCTATAACCGAAACATTTGAATTTGAATTTGAAAGTTTTCCTATTGAAATTGGATTAACCATTTCAGAATGTCCCTGAAGTATTGAGCTCATTTCAGAAAAACGATTTTTAAAATGCACCACAAAATCTTTAACTTCTAATTTTTTACCGACGAAAAAGGGCATATCTAAAATGCGAATATTTGTCGGGGAAAATTCATGAAATAAAATTTCTTTTTGCGTTTCTGAATGAATGGGGTCTATCTCACGGGAGATTTCCAAAGTAAACCCGAGTTTTATTTTTAATTTTTCAAATTTTTTTTGATTTTCTTCTGGAAGTTTAAATAAAAATTCACGAACTTTTTCTTTGCTCTCTTCAAAAGATTTTTGATTTATTATTTTTTTATCGCTATAAGTTTTGAGTCGGCCTATTATCAATTTTGCAGATTCCACGTCGGTATTCTCAGCTAAAAATTCTAAAAAACTCTTGTCAATTAATAATCCTTTTTCAATGCAGAATTTTAAAATTTCTTTAGTCGGCATCAAAGCCCCCTATGGATTTTTCACATTCTTCTTTTACAAAAATAACTAAATCTTTTTTAGTTCCTTTCGAAAATTTTGGGAAAATAGAAAACATCGACAGAAAATTAAAGCGGAGATTATTTTCTTTAGTTCTAATTAGTTCTAAAATATTTTCCTTCATTTTATTTTGACCTTAAAATTGGTCGAGTTTATTTAAGAGATAATTTGTCGTCGTGATTAAGCGTATTTTAATTAAGCATATTCCAAACTTTCTTGAATAATCTTTTTTGCTTTTTCCAAAACACCTGAACCAATTGCAAGTTTTATTTCCCGCATTCTTCCGCCCCTGCCTTTGGAAATCACTCTAACATTTATTATTCCCAGCATGTCAAATTCCTGAATAATATCTCCAACCCGTCGCTGAGTTAGAACATCCCATTTATTTTCTTGACAAAATTGTCTATAATAATTATAAACATCTCCTGTAAAAATCGGATCTATTGAATTTTCATTAAGCGCCCTCTGAATCCCGTGAATTCCTTTTGTTCTTTGTTCCAAAAGTTCAATTATTGAATGTAAAACCAGCTGAAATTGTTTTGGTTCTGATTTTATCACATCGAGAATTTTATCTCTTTCAATTTTTTCATTTGCTTCGTCAATATGTTTTAATAAAATCTTTTTGCTCCCATCTCTTTCGGAAAGTTCTCCTGCAACTCTTAACAAATCCAACGCCCTTCTCGCGTCGCCATGTTCTCTTGCTGCAAAAGCAGCACACTTTGCAATTACCTCTTGCTGAACAACATTCTCTTTAAATGCTTCTTTTGCTCTTTTTTTTAAAATTTCCTGAAGTTGCAAGGCATTGTAAGGAGGAAAAACAATTTCTTCTTCACTCAAACTGCTTCGAACCCTCGGATCTAAATTATCTAAAAAAGTCAAATTATTGCTTATACCTACAATAGAAATTTGCGACTTGCTTAATTCAGAATTTAATCTTGTTAGATTGTATAAAAAATCACTGGAAATTTTTTTAACAGTTTGATCAACCTCGTCGAGTATTAAAACAATTAATTGTCTTTCTTTGTCAATTAAATTTACAAATCTATCATAAACCGCTTGAGTCGGCAAACCTGTTGCAGGAACTTCACCGCCAAGTTTTGAAATTAATTCTGCTAAAATTCTATATTCAGTATCTGCAATTTTTTTAAGTTTGCAATTTAAATATTCTAATCTTAAACTAAAACCAGAATTAGGATTTGTTCTTTTAATGAGTTCGTCCTTAACTTTTTGAATTGAGATTGTTTTATAGTTTCTTCATTGGTTTTTACTTAGATATA
>CAYVCF010000053.1:0-5169 GCA_964450135.1 Candidatus Woesearchaeota archaeon | reverse complement strand
CAGAATAAGAAGATATTTGGCTATTTAACTATATCCCTTTAAGTTGACAATATCGAAGTGTGGATAAATTTATAAGAAAGAATTTAATTAAAAGATTATGCCCCGATAGTACAGAGGCCAAGTACGCCACCCTCTCAAAGTTGAGGACTCAGAAATTTTCTTTCAGATTTCCTCGATGTTAAGAGAGGTGATCTAAACTCGATGAGAGCATAGGTCTTGCATCTCAATGCAACCTCCTCTTTGGAGAACGGTGGTAACCCGAGTTCAAATCTCGGCCGGGGCATTTATAATTTTGAATGAAATGAAAAATTATTTCTCTGAAATTTTGAACGAGGGTTTACCCGAGATTCGAATCCGAGGATTTGCGATTGCATTTATTTTCAATTTGGGTTAATTTTCTGTAGATTATTAAGTTGCCAAATTGAAAAGATAGAAATTGTAAACAATTTCTTTATTTGTTTTTACGTCGTAAGCAATCGCGGGCCCGAGTTAGGCCCGGACGTGAACGCAATTGAGTAAAACTAAATTGCATTTATTCTGAAAATTGAACTCGGATTATCGAGCTTCGAATCCGAGCGATTTCGCGAATAGCATCAAAAAAAGCGGGGTCGCGAGTTAGAAAAATTTTCAACAAATGCACGCAAGCGCGTAATTATCTTTAGTAATCTTTAACAAATCTACCTTCGCAGAAAATCTAATTGATTATTATTTGCAATCAACTTTGCTCAACGAGTTTTATGATGCGTCGTCGGAGGTGAGCGATTTCGCGAAGTAGTGTCAAAGAAAAGAGCGAAATCGCGAATAATAAAAAAATGCATCGTCTCCGGAACAGAAAGAGGATGAGGTGTGCGAGCAATTTTGCTAATAATCCACAAATGCAAAGTTGGGAGTTTGAAGAAACCTTAGGTTTCTTTCATCAAAAACATTTATATACCAACTATAGTTAATACCTAAATGGAAAAAACAACAATTCAAATAAGTCAAAACACTCTTGAAAGATTAAAAAATTTCAGAAAATTTGAAAGACAATCTTACGACGAATTAATTAACTCTATATTCGACGAAATAGAGGACGAAACATTAAATGAAGAAGAAATTGAAGATATAAAAATTGCTTTGGAAAATGTTAAAAGAGGATTAGTAAAACCAATAGAACAAGTTGCAAAAGAAATGGGAATTTCTTTATAAAATGTATTCTATTCAAATTGAAAAAAATGCAGAAAATTTCTTGAAAAAACTGCAAAAAAAAGATGCAGAATTGATTTTAAAAAAAATTTATTCAATACGAGATAATCCATTTAGATTTTTAAAAAGATTGCAAGGAGGAAAATTATGGCGATTAAGAATTGCAAATTATCGCGCGATGGTTGAAGTAATTATTTCTGCGAACAGGATAATTGTTTTGAGAATAGGGCACAGAAAAAATGTTTATGATTAAATTTTTTGAAATTAATTTTTAATTTCTCTATGATAAAATGAACTTTTGTAAATTGTTATGAGAACCCCCAGTAAAATTTTAATTACGCGTGCAATTTATTTTCAGAGAATAATAAAAAATTAGCAGGAAATTAAAATTATTAAGAATGGTCCCCCTATGCATAATAATCCAAATAGCAGTTTAAGCGTATTGTAATAGTAATCATAATTTACTCTTCTTGTGACAAGAATAAAAATTTGGATAAATAAGAATGGGATTAGATTTGAGATAAAAATCTTATAAAATTTTGTTCTTACTTAGCTCTTCTTGATTTTCCTCTTCCGTCATTATTATTTACTTTCCCATCTCTTTCAACTTCTTAAGAACATTATCTACTTCTGAAGATTTTTGAGTAGGCGGTCTAATCTGCGTTCTTTGTTGCGGAATAATTCTTCTTTGTGCAATCAGGGGTCTTGGCGACGGAGAAAATCCAGAAGGCCTTGGTCTTTGATTGATTTCCGAAGAATTTCCTCCAAAGGACTTTGTTCTAAACCAAAACATTCTTAATTTGTCTTTGAAAAGTATTCCAATCACGACGAGGATTATTAAAATTACGAACAAAATTATCCAGAACCAGTTGAACGAACTTTTTGTTTTTGCAACACAACAAGACGCGCTTTCCTCACATTCATAAGACGCACGTTCTTCTGTGTCATCACATCCATAAGATCTGCAAGTTCCTCCGGAAATTTTACATTCTGTTTTTTGTTCTGGCTCCTCGCAAGTTCCAGTGCAACAAATCTCTCCGCTTTTTTTATCTGATGATTCAACATCAACTCCGTCGACGCAAGTTTTTTGCGAACTGCAAATTTCTCCGCCTTCTTCTTCACAAGTCCCAAAACTTTTTGGTTTATCACAACATTTGAAGACACCTAAACAAGAATATGAATTTAAAATTTCTCCCTCACAATCAACAGAAGACATGCAATAATAATTTGCGCCTGTGCATGACTGAGTTGTTGTTCCGCTTCCGCCACTGCTGACTCCTCTCGGCCAGATTGAAGAAAGAATAAAAGAATTTTTTACAATGTCTCCGCCTGCCCAACAACCATTTGTTCCCTGAATTCCCAAAAGCCAATTTATTGAATTTGTTTTTTCCATCGGGGTCTCATATTGAAAAGGATAAAGAGCGAATGCAGTGTCGTAAAATTTATCGCCTGACTCGTCCCAATACTGCCCTGATTTTTGTCTTTGCAATAAATTATTTCTAAATTCTTCGTAACCAGTCAAGACATATAAAAACGACTCAGGCAAAAATTCTTCATAGTCCTCTTTTACAGAAACTAAATAAGGAAGATAAGAAGAAATTTCTTCGCCTCTGTCTTTCAAGACAAACGTGGCCCATAAACTCCCTTCATAATCGCACACATTTGTCGTCGAGAAACAAGAAGAATTTACTTGCTCGGTTGTGCTTCCTTCTGTAGCTGCAACGTTTATATTTTGCGAAACATGAATTACAGAAGAGTCAGTATTTTTGAAAAGCAAAGTTGTTATAAAACTTTTATCGCAAGAGATTTTAAATTCTTTTCCATAACAATTTGGAGAGACCTTCAGCCACCAATTTCCAGCAGAAGGAGTCAAGCAACTTCCAGCTCCGCTGATTATTTTTTTGTCAGCTCCGACGCTGATTTGTTTTGAAGAACCATCATAAGAAACAGAACAAGTTGTTGCTTCGTTTGATTCAATTTGCAAAAACCAATCCATGTTTTCTGGAATTATTTTTTTTGACAAGAGCCATTTTTCAGCGTCGCCAGTGTTTGCCCCAGAATTTGCCAAAGCAAGAATCGCTTGAGAAGTCATTTTCAAATTGCATTTTGTATTTGGCCAACACTCTTTATTTTTTGAAGAATCCAAGACCTCTGTCTTGCATTTTCCAGTAGCTAACAAAGAAAAAATTCTTTCTGATGCTGAAAGCCCACTACATTTTTTATCAGTAATTTTGTCGTTCAAACATTGATAGGCCTTGTTAATTTGAGTTGACTCGCTGATATCGTCAGAAGTTGTTATTGTTCCAGAAGAATTTTCAGCAAAGACAAATGAAATTGAGATTAACAAAAATAAAATTATTAGCACGCTCTTTTTCATCTTAAATTTTCTTTCCTCTTTTTTGAAAATTTAATGAAGTAAAAATCTTTGATTTTTTCATAATTAAAATAAGAGAAAGCGGTTTATAAAATTATCTTTGATATTCGAGAATCCTGAATAAAAATTTCAAAAAAATATTTTGATAATCCAATAAACCCAAGTGAAGATTTTCTTTCCCCTTAAAAATTTTTCAAATTTCTTCCTTCTTCTCTTTTTTATTTTCTAAATAATTTCCCTCTCTTTTTGATTTGTCGTCGTCAAATTCTTTTCCTTTTCTTTATAATTTCCAGCCCGACTTTTTTTCACAACATAATTCACAGGATTTTTAAATCTCAGTTCTTCTTGCGTTGGTAAAATTCCAATTCCTTTGTAATAGTCCTTGTCAAAATTTGGAGGCAGAACAATTTTATTTTTATAAGCCCAAGAAATCTGTGCCTGAATATAACCTTTTTTCAGAGGAACTTCGTTTTTTTCATTCCAAGAATAAATTCTTTTTTCAATTTCATTTTTGTCCATTCCAATCGCGCGAAATAAATTCAGCAAAATAAAAAGCGAGCGTTTTTTTCCGTCTTGAACCCCCTGCAGAATTTTTTGAATGCTCGGCGGGAGATATGAATCAGAAAAATTTTCTATTTTAATTTGCTGAAATTCTTTTTTAAAATTTTTCTTTTCTTCTTCTGGATTTTTGTCTTTAGCCCAGTCCAACGCCTGAACTAAAAGTTCTTTTGCTTCGTTTTCTTTTGAATCAGGAATAAAATTTTTCAAATTCTCCGACGACAAATTCATCGGGTCTGCGTCTTTTAATTCAAAACTTTCAATTTTTTCAGGAGACAAAACCACGCTTGACAACGCGGTCTTTTCATGCAAACTATATGGCATTCTAAATAAATGTCTCGGAGAAACCAAAACCAAATCAGGAATGACTTCTTCAGACGCCTGAAAATCCCGAACATATTTGTTCGGAGTTGTGAGTTTTGTAATTTCCTGAACAAGTGACTTATTTATTTTCTCGTTAATATATTTTAAAATTGTCCTCGGATATTCTGGAAATTTTTCAGATGTCTTTATTCCATTAATTTCTTTTGGAAACGCCTTCCACGGAATTATCATATGAAAACCCTTTGAGCCAGAAAATTTTATCCCGATATTTTTTATTCCGTGAAAATTCAAAAGTTTAATTATTTCTTTCGCCATAATTTTGCTAAAGTCAATATATTTTGAGTCAATATCAAGAAGAAAATCCCAGCCGATTCGCAATTCATTAGTTTGTTTTTCGTTTAATTCTGTTGAAATGTCAAGAGGATTTGACCAAATTTCTTCTGAACAATGAAACGAAGTCGCGCCTTTTTTTACAAGTTCAAATAAATCCCCCTGAAACTGAAAACTATCTGGCCGTTTTCCAAAGCCCTCAAAATACCGAGGACAAATCTCGCGATTTTTTGAAAACTCAAAAATAATTTTCTGAATTTCAAGACGAGAATAATAAAGATGAGTAATTTTTCTAACTCGCTGTTCTTTCTCAGATTTTTCTTTCTGAATTTCCTCCATAAAAAATAAAAGCAACAGAAGTTTAATAAGATTTGTTTGATAAAATATATTTTGAAAAG
>CAYVCF010000052.1:0-5338 GCA_964450135.1 Candidatus Woesearchaeota archaeon | reverse complement strand
TCTTCTGCCATTATCATAACTCTTTCATTTCCATTAATTATAAAATATCCCCCTGGATCGTTCGGGTCATTGTATTGAGAAATTAATTCTTCTTTTGAAAATCCATGCGTGTTGCAAACCTTGCTTTTTACCATAATAGGAATTTTTCCGATTTCAACAACTTCAGAATCAACTTGATTATCTTTTTTAACAGTAAGTTCTAATTTTATCGGGGCAGAATAAGTCAAATTTCTAAGACGAGCTTCATAAGGTAAAATTGTTGATGTGCTTCCATCTGCTTCAATTATCTGCGGTTTTCCGACTTCAATTTTTCCAAAACTAATTTCAAAATCCTCGTTGTCAATTGTCTCGCTGATTTCATTTACAATTTCTTGCATTCTGTGACTGATGAATTCGTTGAAAGAAGTTATGTTTGATTCTACGAGAGAGTGTTCTTGAAGATATTTTTTTACAACAAGATGTTTTGTCTCTTGCATTAAATTACCACCCTGTAATAAAATTTAGGTTTTCCGTTATAAGTTCTCTGAATTTTTACAACATCGCCGACTTTGCACGACTTCGGAAGTCCTTCATCAGAAGAAAGAATTTTTGGAAATTGTGATTTTGAAATGTTTAATTTATTTAGAATTTCGTTTGTCTCTTTTTCATTAAGCAGTGTGTGTTTAGGTTGTAGAATGTACATTTTGAGTAAATGTTGTAAGCGTTCAGACACATTGATCGACCTTTACAACTATTTAATAATAAAAGAATGTGAAATTTGGTTTTTAAACTTTTCTGTGGAGAAAATTTTGGAAAATTTTTTACACATTCTTTTTATGCAATATCGTCATAAAATTATGTAAAGCTACTCATTCCATGAGCTTTTTTATAAACATCAAAAAGTTTGAAAACAGTATCTTTTGATGTCCCTGCCGCAAAAGTTCTCAAATGAGTTTTTTCAACCCAATCATCTGCCTTAACTTCTTTAATTTCCTCTTTTTTATTTTCTTCTTTTTTTTCTGATTTTTTTTCTTTATTATAAAAACCAAACAAAGCTGCAAAAGGATTTGAAGAGTCATCTGATTTTTCTTCTTCTTTTTCTTCTTTCTTATCTTTTTCTTCTAAAAAATAATTTATTTCTTCGCTTAATCTGTCTAAGCTGTCTGTTGTCGCGCCTTCAACTAAATTTAAAACATCGGCAATGTCTGATTTATTTAATTCTTGATCTAATTTTTTTATCTCGTCGGAGTTTAGGGCATATGCTCTGAAAGTTACATCAACTTTTCCGCCGAACGCGTAATGTCCTTGAGAGCCCTGCGAAACTCTTTGCGGAATTCCTCTAAAATTAAAATCAACTAAAATGCAAGAATAATAATCTCTTTTTAATTTTAAATTTTTGAAGTCCTTTGGCATCTCTCCATTAATTGCTAATTGTCTTACATCAATTTTTGATTTTCCTAAAAGAGTTAATTCAAGAAGAATTGTGTTAAATGTTTTTATTAAATTTGCGCTTCGCCTTTTTTCTCCTGCTTCAAGTTCTTGCGCGACTTTCAAATACGGCTTCGCCCATCTAGAATAAAGTTTCAAACTATTTACCTGACTTCGCAAATAATTTTTTTCAAGTTCATATCTTTTTTCAAGTTCTTGTTCAGAATGTTTTAACCAGCTGTTGAATTCTTGAATTCTTTGTTGCAAAATTCTTTTTACTCTGTCGTTCAAATCAATTTCATTTCCGTCAGAACCTTTTAATGATTCGTCTTTGACAATTAAAAATGCGTCGAGCAAAGTTTGAAATCCGCCTTGACCTAAAGCCATTGCTTTCACACTTGAATTTCCTTTTTGAATATCCACTTTGTCCATCCAGATTTGTTTTAAAGAAAGCAACGCGCCTTCTGAAACTGCTTTATCTTTTGAACGATAGTCCTGATAAGTTTGCATGCGAATTTTAAATTCTTTTAAATCGTAAATAATATTTAAGACGCTTCGCAAAACAGTGTTGATGTCGCCGAGAATTTTTGCACCTTGCTGTTGCATAACTGTCATTCGCTGTCCGAGTTCTCCGAAATGTCCTGAGCCAGGCGAAGAAATAAAATTGTCTACGAGCTTTTCTGGATTTAATCCAAAATCTGCAAGCAAATCCGTAATAAAAAAATAAATTGGCTCAAGGGTTTCTGAACTTGAATCATAACCAATTGAATGTTCTGCTTCTGCAACAGACCGAAGTGAACCAACTTCTTTTAACTCTGCTCTTTTTTTATAATACGGACTTATCTCTTCAATGAGTTTGCTGATTGGTTTTATTTCAGGCATAATAAAAATAATAAGTTGGAGATTAAAAATCTTTGTGTGATGAATTGTAAATAATTTTATTACAATAACCTTTGAAATAATTTCAATAGATATTTTCCAACTCTTCCTGCATTCAGTCCAACTCTGATTATAAATACAAACAGAGATATTTTAGAGAAGTTTGCAAAAATATTTTTGCGACAGAAAATGCGAATTATTCAAACTTCTCTTTAGATATACTCTTGGAGCGGGAATTCTTTTTTATGGGCTTACTCATTTAGGAAGACAATTAATTGACTACCCCTTTGAAAGAAGACGAGAAATTTCTGAAAGAAAAGAAGAATAATTTTTTAAAAATAAAACACCGACGACAAACTTCCTTAATCCATTTCAAAGTTCAAACCGTCTAAAAAATTCATTAATCTTCTTGCAGATTTTAAACTAACTTTTTCTGTTTCTAAAAAAGGGTAAACAACTAAAAACCCCTCGTGGCAAATTTTCGCAAGTCCTTCCCTATCTTTTTTATGAACACGAGCATCTAAAATTTCTTTTTCACCCCATCAAATTTAAATCTTGCTTTTTCTAATCTATCGTAAATCTCGGGTTTTCTCGCAGAAATATTATACGAAACATATCTTTTCATAAATAGTTTAAAACAAAACTATTTTTAAATATTGTTGCAATTTAAAATATATTTTATGACGACAAAACCTTTTCATAATTAAAATTAATCCAAAAAATTTTCAAACTGAAAGATTTTTAAACCATTTTTGCGAACAATACATATTCTAAATTTTAAAATATAATTTAAGAAAATGGGAAATAAAGAATCAAGTTTGGATAAGATTAGAAGATTGATTTCAAATCAGAAGAACATCAGAAATGTAGCGACGAGTGCGCACATTCACCATGGAAAAACCGCGTTTACAGATAATCTTTTAGCAGCTGCTGGAATGATGGCTGTGAAAAATGCTGGTGATCTCGACGAGGGAATGGCGACTTGGCAACATTCTGACGAGCAAGAAAGATTAATGACTGTTGATTCTGCAAATGTTTCAATGGCGCACGAATTTCACGGAGAAGAATATTTAATTAATTTAATTGACACTCCTGGGCATGTTGATTTTGGCGGAAATGTTACTCGCGCAATGCGCGCTATTGACGGGACTTTTGTTTTGGTCTGCGCTGTTGAAGGGATTATGCCTCAAACAGAAACAGTAATCAGACAGGCCTTGAAAGAAAGAGTCAAGCCAGTTTTGTTTATTAATAAAGTTG
The DNA here is from genome assembly GCA_964450135.1 of Candidatus Woesearchaeota archaeon. Lineage (GTDB taxonomy): Archaea > Nanobdellota > Nanobdellia > Pacearchaeales > GW2011-AR1 > CAYVCF01. The sequence continues at coordinate 1,795 of CAYVCF010000052.1, read as the reverse complement.
ACAGATTAATCAAAGAAGTCAAACTAACTCCAGAAGCAATGCAAAAAAGATTTATTGAAATCATCGACGAGTTTAATATGTTGATTGAACAAATTGCAGAAAAAGATTTGAAAGAAAAATTCAAAGTAAATGTTTCTGACGGAAGCGTTGCGTTTGGTTCAGCGAGGGAAAATTGGGCATTGTCAATTCCTTATATGAAAAAGAAAAATGTCAGCTTCAAAGATATTTACAAAATTTATGAAATGGAAAAAGAAGAAAGAGATAAATGGGTTTGGGAAAACGCGCCTCTTCACGAAGTTATTTTGGATATGGCTGTAAAACATTTGCCAAATCCTCTTGAAGCTCAAAAATACAGAATCCCAAAAATTTGGAAAGGGGACTTGGAAAGCGAGTTTGGAAAAAATTTAATTCATTGCAATAAAGACGGAGAAGTTGCATTTGTTATTACAAGAATTATAATTGAACCGCGTTCTGGAAAAGAAATCGCAGCAGGACGACTTTATTCTGGAACAATAAAAAACGGAATGGGGGTTTATGGAAACAACTTAAAATCAAAAGGAAAAATTCAACAAGTTTTTATTTATAATGGAATAAAACCAGAACAGCTTGACGAAATACCGTCGGGAAATGTTCTTGCGATCAGCGGATTGAATTTTGATGTCGGTGAAACAGTGACTGAAAACCCACAGACCCCTTTTGAAGAAATCAAACATATTTTTCAGCCAGTAATTACAAAATCAATTGAGGTTGTGAAAACTGCGGACTTGCCAAAGCTCGTTGAGGTTTTGCGAAAAGTTGCGAAAGAAGATCCGTCAATAAAAATTGAAATTAATGAAGAGACTGGGGAGAATCTTATTTCAGGAATGGGAGAACTGCACCTTGAAATTATTGAAGGGAGAATCAAAACTGAAAAAGGGCTCGAGGTAAAAATGGGAAACCCGATAGTGGTTTACAATGAAACTTCTTCAAAAGATTCTCCTGCAAAAGAAGGACGCTCGCCAAATAAACACAATAGTTTTTTTATTAAAGTTGGCCCTCTTGATGATGTTGCTTACAATGCAATTATGAATGGCGATGTTCCAGACGGAAGAGTAAAGAAAAAAACAGGGGATTTTTTAAAACAATATGTAGCGTTAGAGTGGAGCAATGATGAAGTAAGATGTATCAGAGATATTTTTAAAGGAAATGTTTTTCTCGACGAGACAAAGGGCGAAGTTCATATGCAAGAAGTTATTGAAATGATTTTGGATGCATTTGAGATGGTGATGAAACAAGGTCCGCTTGCAAGAGAGCCGTGCGCGAAAATGAAAGTTACTTTGACAGATATAAAACTTCATGAAGATGCAATTCACAGAGGTCCTGCGCAGGTCTATCCTGCAGTTCGCGAGGGAATTCAAGAAGCAATGCGCGACGGCGGGGCGACTTTATTAGAACCAATTCAGATTCATTTAATTGATGTTCCAGAAAGTTTTTTGGGCACAATCACAAAACTTGTCGGCGGTAAAAGAGGACAAATGATAAATGTAACTCAAGAAGGCGGGACAGCAGAAGTTGAAGCAAAAATTCCTGTCGCAGAAATGATTGGTTGGTCAAATGATTTAAGAAGCGCAACAGAAGGTCGCGGGATTTCAAGTTTGAAAGATCAGTTGTTTGAAAAAATTCCTCCAAGTTTGCAAGCAGATGTAATAAGAAAAATCAGAAACAGAAAAGGGCTTGCGGAAAATCAATAAATATTTTTTCTCTAGAGAACTTTGCAAAAATAGGTTTTTGAAATTTAATTTTGATTTATGCAAAA
>CAYVCF010000051.1:0-5363 GCA_964450135.1 Candidatus Woesearchaeota archaeon | reverse complement strand
TAACAGGAGGTGTTTCTGGAGTTGTTACAAAAACAATTTCTTTTGCAGTTAATGAGGACTATTGCGAAGAGTTAGATGAAGCAGACGGGGACTTGAGTGTGACAATTGAAGAAATAAATAATAACGGACTTGGAGAAGAAAACGAGTGGTTGCCTTTGGATGAAATTGAAGTTGAAGTTAATGTTGAAGCAGGCGACTATGATGTAAAAAATATTGAATTAGAATGGGGATTATATAATACTGCTACACAAAAATGGGTAATTGATGGAAACGAAAATGATTTTACATTAAAAGAAGGTAAAGATAAAACAATTGTAATTTCTTTTACATTAGACGAAAACATTGACGAGCTTGAGACCGGCTCATTTAAATTTTATGTTAGAGCATCTGGAAAAATTGACGCAAATAGCGGAGATGTTATTGATGGAAAAAAGACATGTGTCAGCACTTCTGATTCAATTGATATAATTATGGAAAGCGATTTTGTCGTCGTGAACGGACTTGAATTTTCAGAAAATATTTCATGCGGAGCTGACTTAGATATTCAAGCAGATGTGTGGAATATTGGAGACAACGACCAAGATTCTGTCTCAGTTTTAATTTCAAATTCTGATTTAAAAATTTCGCAAAAAATTGAAGTCGGAGATATTAACGCTCTTGACAGCGAACAATTATCTGCTGTTGTAAAAATTCCAGAAAACACAAAAGAAGGAATTTATTATTTGGAATTCAAGGTCTATGACGAGGACGGGGATCTTTATGAAAATGAATATGATGAAGACAAAGCAGTTTTCTTGTTTCCATTAACAATTCAAGGAAGTTGCAGTTCAGCATCTGATGTTGCGATTTCAGCGTCGCTGGTTTCAGGCGGAGAAGCAGGAAAAGAATTAATAATTAAGTCAGTAATTTCAAATTCTGGCTCTGCTTTACAAACCTACACACTTAATGTTAAGGGCTCAACAGCATGGGCAAGTTCAGTTGAATTAGACAAACCAACAATTGCTGTTACATCTGGACAGTCACAAGAAGTTTTAATTACATTTAAAGTAAATAAAGGAATTGAAGGAGACCAGTCATTCACACTTGAAGTTACTGACGGAACAAATGTTATTGCTTCACAACCAGTTTCAGTTTCAATTACAAAGTCAGGATTTGCATTCTTAAATTTAGGAAACAAGGGTTATCTTTGGATAATCGGAGCATTGAACATAGTTTTAGTTGTTGTAATAATTTTCGTTGCAATAAGAATTGCTAAGTCCTAAAAAATTAGAAAAATTTTTGGGAATTTAAAAACCCAAAAAAACAAATAAATAAAATGCACAATGTTTTGAAATAGTTAAAAATAAAAAAATTTTTTTATAAATAAAATGGAAAAGAAAAAGGTTAGATTGATGGGAAAAAAATAAAATGATGAATTTGGATAAATCTTTACAGAAAGGTACTCTTGTTGGAGCGGGAGGTGTTTGTGCGGGACTTCTCATTTCATCTGGCTTAATCTTTTTTAGTAATTATTGTCTAAAAAAATCTCTTCTTCAACCAAGTTACCCAAATCAAACAGAAATTTATTCAGTTGCTGGTGAAAGAGCAATGAGACAATTTGAAAGAGAAAAAACTCAAAGAGCATATGAAAAATCTCAAGCAAGTTATGAAGAAAGAAAAAGAAAATACGACGAAGAAATTGGACAACTTGAACAAGAATTTGAAAGAGGTACTCTTGATTATGAAGTAGAATTAAAAAGAATAGATGATGTGCTTAAAAGAGCAGAAGAATATAATCAAGCATTGAAAGATCTGACAGAAGAGATAAAAGAATTAAGAGGAGGGGGAAAAAAATAAAATGGCAATAGTAAGAGAATATCCTCAAATTGCAGGGTTAAATTTATGTATTTCTCGTGTGGAAAAGGGGTTTTGTTTTTATAGAAGCGTTTTAGCTGGATTTTATGGAAGTAGTGGGGCAGGAGGTTTTGTTACAGAAAGATGTGAAACTCTTGAAGAAGCAGAAAAAAAATTAGGGAGATATGTTCAAAAAGAATTAGATAAAATGGTAGGAAACTTAGAAAGACAATTAGCAAGAGTAAATGAAGTTAGATCTGGAGTTCAAGCAAAAGCAAGAGACAATCCAAATTGGTTAGCAAAATATAAAGAGGATTAATAAGATTTGTCGTCGGGAAAAGAGTTTTGTAGTGGGATGAATGTAATCAACTTTGCTCAATGATAAAAAAATCGCGACTAACTTTAATTCAGAATTTCAGAGATTATTTATCTTCCCAAAAGTTTTTCGTCGGTCTTTGACAAGAAAAGTTTTCAAATAAAGAAATTGCTTAAAATTTTCGCATCTCAATTACAGCGAGCTGCGGAGTATTGCGTAAATTTTTTGCTATGCAACCAGCAATTTCTGTCTTTCCAATTTGGCATCGTAGCAAGTTGCGGAGTATTAACCCAAATTGAAAATAAATGCGCGCTTGTGCGCGTAAAATCAATTTGCTCCAAAATCTTCTCGAGCCTGCGATCGCCTACGACGTGAAACTAAGAAATGCAATCGCAAACTCTCGCCTTCGTACAATTTTTTCGTAGAAAAATTATTAAGATAAAACGAATTTTTTAATTTAAGGTGCTCGATTTTATAATCATTATCTAACTTTTGCAAGTTATAATCATTAAAGGTTTCGTGAAGTAGAGATATTATCTCGCATTTAATTTTCTTGTAATTAATCCATTTTGCAATTTTCCGTCGAGGTTCAACCATCTTTCATTCTTATTTTCAAATTCTTTTCTCCTCAAAATTTATTAACCTAATTCTCTAATTATTTTTATGTCTGAGAAAAAATTTTACTCATCGTTAATTTTGCGTTATGCAACTTTAGTTTTAGTTGCAATTCCAAACCTTTATATTTTTTATTTTGTTTTCACACCGCTCACAACCTATCCTGTTAATTTTATTTTGAATTTGTTTGTCCCGACTTATTTAAGTCCTGGAGAAATTTTAATGGAAAGTGTTTTGATTCAATTAATCCCTGCCTGCATCGCGGGCTCTGCGTATTATCTTTTGCTGGTTTTGAATCTCACAACTCCGCAAATTAAAAAAAGGGGCTCTGCAATTTTGTTCTCTTTCTCGTCGCTGTTGATTCTAAATATTTTGAGAATTGTTGCGCTTAGTTTTCTTTTTTATTTTAATTCTGACTGGTTTAATTTCACGCACAAAATTTCTTGGTATTTTTTAAGTGTTTTTTTTGTAATGCTCATTTGGTTTTTTGAAGTTAAAATTTTCAAAATAAAATCTGTTCCTTTTTTTTCTGACTTGAAAAATTTGATTAAAAATATAAAAAATTAATTATTTTTTATTTTCACCAAAACCTCAACTAAAAATTTTTCTGTTACTTTCAAAATTTCGCAGTTGTTGACATAGAAATCAAAACATTTTTTATCTGTCTGTTGTATTCTTGTTTTATTTCCTTCTTGAATATTTATGTAAACATATCTTTCAAGAGAATCGCAACTGAGCGTTGAATTTTTCGCAATCTTTGTATTGAATAATCCGTCTAAAATTTGTCCCATATTTGCAATTGAAATTATTCCGTCGCCGTCGCAGTTAAATGAATTTGTCATATTTAAAATTACAATATCTGAACCCTGAATCCCCATTATCGCAGTTTCAACTTCTTCTAATCTTCGCGGATCATTTCTTAAATAAACATTGTAGATAAAATTAGTATTGTTTTTTACAATCGGAATCCCTGTATGATAAAAAATTCTCCCGCCTTGATCTTTTATTATATCAAATTTTATATTTTTGTATTCAAAACTTTTTAATGACTGGGAATAAAAAAAAATCCCAAAACCTAAGACAATTATTATTCCTATAATAACAAAAACCCAAATCAGGGTTTTATTTTCTTTTTTAATTTGATCTTTGCTTGGTTTTTTTTCTGGCTCAATTCCACAAGATTGAATTATTTTTTCTCTTCCGTCTTCTTCGATTTCAAAAGTTTCGCAGATTTTTTTCCCCTCTTTTTTTGGAACTTTCATAATAAATTTCTAATTTGTTTGCTTATAAATTTTATTGTAATTGAAGACAACCCGCAGTTTTCTTCAGAAATTTTATTTTATTGAAAAAACTTTGAATAAAAACTCGTCGGTTATTCTCAGCAAATCTTCTTTTTTACCCTCGACAAATACACATTTATTTTCTTGTCTTATTTCAGAATTTTCGCTTTCTTGAACAATTATAAAATTATTTTCGCAGTTCTTCGTCGGGAAATCCTGTTCGCAAGTTTTATTTTCAGGGCAGGCCTTTTGCATTCTTTGAACAAACTGACCAAGAGTTCTGTAAATTTCCAAGTCCACATTTGAATTATTTGAATAAAGATAAAGAGGAAGATTTTGATATTGATTTAACAAATTTATTTGGTTTGAAAAAATTGTCTCGTTGGGAAAGTTATTAAAATAAATTTCTTTTCCGTATAAATCTATTTTCCATATCCCGTTTGATTTTAAAAATTTGTAATTTTCATAATAAACCGCGTTGAGATTTGAAGTTTCTTCGTCAGAAGTTCCAAAAGAATATCCAAGAACACTAAACAGCATAACCAGAACAAGAAGACCCCCAATAATTATTTGGTTTCGTTTGTCTTTTTTTGATTTTTCTTCTTGAGAAATTATTTTTCGCATAATTAATTTTACAAAAAAGAGTTTAAATATTTTCTGTAATGAAATATAATTTATTTTTCAACAACCCTGATTCCGTAAACTTTTTTTCTTTCGAGAAATTCTTTTGTTTTGTAAATTTTTTTATCTCTCAACTTTGATTTTAATAAGCCGTAAATAATTCGTCTTTTATTTTTCCGTCTGCTTTGCAAACTTTAGATTTTCTTGCTAAACTTTCTTTTTTCGCCGCGAATTTTTTTAATAATTTTCCTAACGACTGATTTCCAGTAAATACTGACTCATTTAATCTTCTTAATTTTAAAAACACATTTTACCGACGACAAAAGTCACTCGATTAAAAAGCAATAGAAATTTGTTTTTGAAAACAACAAAATAAAAAATTTCCGTCGGAAAAACTAAAATTAGCAAAATTTGTAGTCCCAACTCATTTGTAGGGGATTATTAGGGGGTAATTAAAACAGTGTTTTCAAATGCCTCCGAGGACATTGCAGAAGAAACCTAAGGTTTTTTTGAAACTTCCTAAGTTTCTCTTTTTTTTAGCTCTTGCTAAAACCTAAAAAAAACAGGAAATTTTTTATCTTTTCAAGTCCAAAAAAATTAAGTGAGTTTTCACTAAGACTTGAAAATAAAAAAAAAGAAATAGAAAAATAAAGACAACCTTGCGGTTTTCTTATAGAGTTTTCCCTCTATTTGCGGTT
>CAYVCF010000050.1:0-5431 GCA_964450135.1 Candidatus Woesearchaeota archaeon | reverse complement strand
TTTGTAATTAATTTTTTTCCAGAATTTCAACTCTTATTCCATTTGCTTCGCAAATGAAAGAAACCTAAGCGGTTTCTTCTCACACATCTTCCCTTTTCTTTGCGGTTAAGCAGTATCTCTAAATGCCTCCGGTGGATACTGCATAAACTCGTTTGTTCAACTAGTTTGCAAAAAATATTTTCTCGTCGACGAAGTCAGAGCTGGAGAAATTTTCAGAGATGGGGCAAAATTTGGACGGAGAAACCTGCAAGGTTTCGGAACCGTTAAATTCCTGTTAAGTGAGGGTGAGCGAAGCGAAAGTCTGCAAGACGACCCCAAAATTTCTACGAAATTTTGAGTTCAGATTTTGGGCGTAAGATTTATAATATTTGATAGAATACTATTTTTAATATGACAGAAACTCGAGCAGGTAAATATGGAAGAAATCTTGCAGTTTGGATAGATTTTACTATAGACACAATGCCAGAAAGTTCTAGGAATGAATATCGCGCAAGATTTCTGGAAGAATTATCCACCTATTCTTTAAAGCCAAGAAAAAATGGACAACCTCGTAATGAGGGTTGCGTTCATGAATTATCAGATTTAATCGATGTTGAAATAAGCAACCCTGAACAATTTGCAAGATTAGTAAAAGAGGGTGTCCATTTGATGTATCAAAAACAAACTTCTGCTCGAGTTCTAGCTTCATTACAAGAATACTTGAAGCCCAAAATCTGAATTTCATTTAACATAATGTTATCATAAGTTTATTTATGATAACATACTAAAATAGGGTATATCGTAACCTTTATAAATTTTTAAAAAATTATCTCAATCTCAATGTCTCCAAACCTCTCGGAACATTTGTTTCAATTCTTGTTGTTTTGTATAATGCAGACGCCAAGTCCAATGACTTTGAAACTTCGCCATGATTAATAATTATTCTTCTTGGTTTTGGTCTGATGTTGTTGAAGAACGCCATGATTTCATTCCTTCCAGCGTGCGCAGTTAAACCAGTAATTGTATCAACCTCTAAATTAATTTTAATTTTTTCTTCTTTTCCGTCGACAAACATTGTGGTTTCTTTAAGTCCGTCTTGAACACTTCTTCCCAAAGAACCAACTCCCTGATAGCAAACAAAGATGATTGAATTTTTTTCATTGATTGCAAACTCTCTGAAATATTCTACTGACGCACCGCCGACAAGCATACCTGAAGTTGCGAGAACAATGCATGGCCCTCCTTCAATTACCTTTTTTCTTTCTTGAGCAGAACCAACTCTTGAAAAAATTTCTGACAAGAACGGATTGTTGTCTGCGAAAATTTGCGAGCGAACTCTTGCGCTTAAAAAATCTGGATATGCGGTATGAATCGCGTTAATGTCCCAAATCATTCCGTCAATATAAATCGGAACTTTTTGCAATTTTCCAAACCCCATTGCCTCTTCTAAAATTAACATTGTTTCTTGGGCGCGTCCCAAACCCAATTCAGGAATTAAAACTTTCCCTCCCCTCTCAATTGTCTTGTTGACTTTTTGAATTAATTCTTCTTCTGATTGTTCTCGAGGAGGAAGCACATCTGTTTTCGCGCCATAAGTTGATTCTGTAATTACTGATTCCACTCTTGGAAAAGACGCGACTGCTTGATCAAGAAGTTTTGATTTTCCGTATTTGTAATCACCAGTGTAAAGCAAATTATGCAAACCGTTTCCAATATTAATATGCGTCAATGCGCTTCCAAGAGCGTGCCCTGAATTGTAAAAAGTAATTCTTATATCTGGAGTCACATCAGTAACTTCATTGAAATTTAAACAAATAGAATGCTTAACCATTTCACTGACATCTTTTGACGAGAAAAGCGGAGCAGCTGCTTGTTTGTAAGCAACTCCGATAAAATCAAGAGCCAGAAGTGCAGAAATATCTCGAGTCGGGTGAGTCATATAACACGGACCTTTGTAACCCATTTTATATAAATACGGAAGCAAGCCAGAATGATCTAAATGCGCGTGACTTATAATTATCGCGTCAAGTTCGCTGATGTCAAATTCTGGAATATTAAAAATAGGAAATTTTTCCTTATCATTTGCAGCAACATTAATTCCGCAATCTAAAAGTATTTTTGAAACAGGTGTTTGCAACAACATACAACTTCTTCCAACTTCTCTTGCACTGCCTAAAAAAGTTACTCTCACCCACTCGTCAACTTTTTCCGGATTCCATTCATTGTAAACTTTTTTTCCAATATTATTTAAGAATTTACGACGATAAGTGTTGTTTGCATAAAGCGCTTCGCGAACATTGTCTGTGATCTTGCTCGTGATTGCAGCTGAACGCTGAACTTGCGGAGACCACAAAGTTTTCTGCCGAACTTCTTCTAAAATTGAACCATTTTTTCCAATTACCATTCCTGGTTTTTTTGCCTCAATCACTGCAATGCTTCTATGAAAATCAAAAATTATTTTTGTAATTTCTGCTTCTTGCGGAATTATCTCGCGAATTTTCGCCTCTGCTTTTTCTTGCTCCATTAAAATTTTTTGGTCTGCTCTTAACTCAACTCTTTTTTTAATTTCATTTACAATTTCTCTGATTTTTCCGTTATCGTCTTTGAAAAAATTTTCATTGTCTGTGTAAAGAACAATGTTCGCGCCTTCAAAACCAGCTTCATTTATTTTTCCAGGCAATTTTTCTTCAATGCTTTTTAGAATGTCCATTTTATTGATCTTTATATTCAGGAGAAATTTCTTGCTCCACAACTTTTTTTATCCCCTCTTTTGTTATTGTAAAAACATCAATCCCAAATCCAGAGCCAGTGTCTCTTTGCGTCGAGGATTTTATACATTCTTTCGCGAGTTCAACACCTTCTTTTACAGAAATCCCTTTTTTGTATTGTCTTTCTAAAAATCCCAAAACATATGGCATGCCTGAGCCAAAGTTCGCGTCATAGTCCTTAACTTCAATTATGCTTCCTGCTGGTTCAATTGTGTAAAGTTCTGTTTTTCCGTCGGTGTTAAAGCCCCCGAGCAAAAATCCTGCTTGTTGCGGAATCATTGACGGATTTCTTATTCCAGAATAATTTATGTTGGCTAACAAACTTGCAGATTGTTTTACACTCGGTCTTGTTCTTGATTTTAATTCTTTTAATTTTAATTCAGCACTCAAAAATTTCGGAACCCGTTGGATATCTCCTGCAATTCCGCAACCAGAAATAACAAGATAGTCATTTACAGGAAAAACTTTTCTTTCATTTTTTGACATAATAATATTTCCTGCAGTAACTTGCCTGTCAGCAGCCATTACAACTCCGTCTTTGCAGACAATTCCCAGAATAGTTGTCCCTGTTTTCAAAATATTTTTTTTCAAATCTTCATCCATTTTAAAATATTAATTCATTTAGAATGTATATCTTTTTCAGAAAAACGGATTTTATAAACTTTTCGGAAAAAATTTGATTGCGAAAAATTTAAAAATTCTTTTTTGTTTAGAGAACTTTACAAAAATAGGTTTTTGAAATTTAATTTTCTCAGAGAATGGCAAAAAATTTTAAGAAAAAAGTTAATGTCTGAAATTCTGAATTAAGGTTAGTTGCGAACAAAAAGAACCCTCTGGTTCTCTCAAAAATTTTCTTTTTTATTTTTGAAATTTTTGGGACTCAAAAAATCTTTTGCGAGATTTTTTCAGTTTTTTATCTCCTCAAAATACTGAAAGGCGATATCTTTTTATGCCTCCGAGGATATCGCGAGTTTTTCTGATTTAATTCTCACCTTTTTATCGGGATTTAATTTTTGAATTTTCTCGTCGCCAAATCAAATTATCCCAACCATCTCAATTTTCCAGGTCGTGGCTCAAAAATTGTTCCGTTTTCAAGAAGTTTTTTGATTTCAAGATTTATTGATTCAGGACTTGCTTCTCTCAAAGTTATAATTAAATTTTCTGTGTCTGCTCCGCCTTGGGATTCTGCATTTTTTACAAACTCAATAATTTTGTCTTTGATTTGTTTTACTTCTGGCTTTCCAATTTCAAAAACTTTCGCGGTCTCGTTTCTTTGTTTTTCAATTTCTAATTTTCTGACAAGCAAATATCTTGAATCTTGTTCGCGCGCAATTTCAGGCATGATATATAATTCATTATTGTAAGATCTTAACATTCCTATTACCAAAATTGTCTGACCTTGAACAAAATTTTTTATTTTCTCAGAGTCCTCTGAAAACGCACGCATTTTTATTTGTCCAGAGCCATCGTCAAGAGTTAAAACAACAAATTTGCTTTCGCTTTCGCTAACATATTTATCGACGACATTTGCAACAAGATTTACTCTGATAATTTTTTTATCTCCTAATTCTAAAAAATTAAATCTCTGCATATCTGAATCAATAATTGATTTTCCTGCTAACAAATCCGCGATTCTTAATTTGAACGCGACATTTCTTTTAAACTGTTGTTCTTCTGGCATTTTAAAAAAAAATCAAATCTCTTTTTAAATTTTCTTTACTATTATTTTAGACAACAAAGATTTATTATAAAATGTTTTGGACTAATGCCTTCTTTCAACATATTGATTATATCTTTCTCTAAATTCTAACACTATTTGATTCAATGCTTGATCATTTTCAATCCCTTTTCTAATTAGCGTATGCGCTCTTCTGTCAAGATATGCAATAAAGTCCGCATTGTCAATAGGTTTCCATTTAGCAGGATTTAATACTAAATCTAAGGTGCTTCCACATTTACAATTTCTGTAAAAAATAATTCCAAATTCATCAAGCCCGTTTGTAAATCCTTCAACTTCGGTTGTTCCTCTGTTGTACTCTCTTTCATCAGCATAATTCTCCCCGCATTTTCCACACCTTTTTGGAAAGTCCTCACTAATTAATCTAAAGATTCTTTCAAAATATTCTTTTTCTTTTCTATTTATTCTTTTCATAATATTCCTTAAAAAATTCAATTTTTAAATCTTTGTTTAAATTTAATCAAAATTTATATAGTCCCAAACTCTTTTATATTTATGAAAAACAAATTTGAACTTTTGGCCCCTGCAGGAAGTTTTCCGACGCTGATTGTAGCAATTAATTCAGGTGCAGACGCTGTTTATTTTGGACTAAAAGAATTTTCAATGCGCGCGAACGCGAAAAATTTTAATTTAAACGACTTGGAAAAAATTTCAAAAATCTGCAAACAAAAAAATGTAAAAAAATATTTAACTCTGAATACAATTATTTATGAAAAAGAAATTCCAAAACTTGAAAAAATTTTCAAAAAAATAAAAGGAAAAATTGATGCTGTGATTTGCTGGGATTTTTCAGTAATTCAACTTTGCAAAAAATTCAGAATTCCTTTTTTTATTTCAACTCAGGCGTCTGTTTCAAATTCAGAATCAGCAAAGTTTTACAAATCACTTGGAGCAAAAAGAATTGTCTTAGCAAGAGAATTAAATTTAAAACAAATTAGAGAAATTT
>CAYVCF010000049.1:0-5634 GCA_964450135.1 Candidatus Woesearchaeota archaeon | reverse complement strand
CTTAAAGTTTTCGCAGCAAGCTGCGGGGTATTCCCCAAGAGGGAATAAATTTGCGCCGAGATAATTGGTATAGAAAGAAACAGAAAGAATGCAAATAAAAATAAAATGATTAACCTCGCCCCCTTTTCCATTTTTATAAAAACAAAAACAACTATAAAAATCTATCTCCTATTTCGCCCATTCCCCCAACCCAGTTTGTTTTTCAAGTTCTTTTCCAAAAATACTTTCAATATATCTTTTTACTAACTCTAAATTTTGCTTCATATACGACGACAAATTATATTTGTTCGCCAATTCCAACGCTGGCTCTAAATATTTTTTTATTCCGCCTTTCTCCAAATCAACCAAAAGACAATTCCAATTATAATTAATACAATTGCAACAACAACCAATAAAAATAAATTTAATCCTGTTGAAGAATTCTCAAGATTATTATTTGGGACATTTTCTTTTTCAGAAGCAATATTTTCCTCTTTCAAAATTCTTTCATCAATTAATTTTACATTTATATCGGCCGCGTCATTTTTTATATTATTTAATTTTACAAGCAAGTCATAATTTCCGTCGCTATTAACATCAAAATTTTTTTCATCACCAATATTAAAAACTGCTTGTTGAGGTGTTGAAGAAACATTTATCGTCGCTGTTTTGTCTGTCAAACTAACCAACCCAACATAATGTATTTCCTCATCTATTGGAATTTTAAACCTCTGTTTTTTCTCAATTTCTCTTGAATATCCCTCTCTTAATTGATTCTCGCTAACAACAATTGTCAGTCCTGTCCAAAAATTATTTACTGCTACGCTTCCTCCTGATGATGAAGAAGTTGAAGTAGTTACAGAAGCCACAGTGATAACAGCCCCATTAACATTTGGTTGAGTTCCTGAAAAATGAGGAAGCCTTATCCAAATTCTGTTATTTGAAGTATCGAGGTAACAAGGGTTTGTTGAATTAAGTTCTGACTGATTTCTTGTACAATTATTCTGCCCCATTAGTGTTTGCCATTGAGTTGCGTATGTTAGATAGTGAGATTGATTTCCAGCCAAAGCATTTCCATTGGTACCATTAGCAGTTGTATTCCACACAACATTCCAGTTTTCATCATACAACGTCGGGATAGACAGATTAACATCTGCATTTTCATTTAATCCTGTTGTTGATGTGCTACCTTCTGTGTAAGGCATGGAAATTAAAACATAATCATAGATTGTAGGCCCATTACTTCCGAATCTCATCACAGAATCAAAACCCCCAGAAGTACTCGTTGTCGCGGAATCATCAAATAAAGCATCAGGAGGACCGGATGCTAACATATCTACATTGATGTATTCTACTATAATCCCGCTTGCTAATAAGCCCATTCTAAAACTAAGTTTTCCTCCCCCTATTATAGATGATAAAGGATTAAAATTATCTTCAGCATCTGGATCCATACTTGCAGAATCTGCTATTACACAAGAAGCAGAAGGATTCGGCACATCACAGGTTGAATTTGATTTATATAATGCAACCTGAACACTTGCCATAATATTGCTTCCGTCTATATCCCCAGGATTAAATGTAGACATTGTAATATTTGAGTTATTTAAAATTTGGGCATTAGTTTTTATTCCTACTCTTTTTGGAGAATAGGATTGTGAAAAAATATTCATTTCTTTAACAGAAGCGTTTAATAAAGGAAGATAAAAACTTGCATTTCCTGATGATAAATCAGTCATAAAGGTAAATTCTCTTGCACCATAATTAGTATAATCTACTTTTACTTCTAAATGAGCATTTAAGTTTGAAATAATACTACCTGAAGAATTGATTAAATTAAATAGCTGTTTTGCTGAAGAGATGTTTACGTTGCTCCAGGAAACAGCATCATTTAAGCTGATATTACCATTCAATGAGCCCCAGTTTGTAGCCATTAGTGAATACATTGTAAAGTTCAATTGAGTTAAAGAATCTGAATAACTTAAACTTAAATTTCTATAACCACCATAATAACTGCTTCCATTTCTTGCTGTTACAAATAAAATATACGTTGCTGATTCTGCAGGACCTGGCAAGGTAATATTATAAAAACCAGAAGTTAAATTATATCCATCGCTACATGCAGTATTGTAGGTATAGCTTAAACTTACATTTGAGTATGCGGTTACTGTGGCATTTGTTACTAATCCAGAACCAGAGGTTGTAGCATTTGCCAGTGAAACAGAAACATTATATGCTCCTCCACTACCATCCCATATTGCAGTTATATTATAATTATTTTTTCCTGTAGGGGTTAATTGATACCCTGTTGAATTAATATATGCATTAGTTTGATTTATTACAGAAACAACACATGTGTTATCCCATGCACTCATATTATAAGGCATCCCTGCGTTATCCCCCAAATAAATCATATTTCCTGGCTCTAATAAATATGGGACAATAGTAAATTCATTCCAGTCTGCAAAATCATTTCCACTTGTATTTTGAATATATCCTGTTAACCTTATAAGATTATCAGTAGAATTAAATGTTTTTTGAATGGTGTGGGTTGTTACATTGTAAGTTGATAGGCCTGCAACAATATTATAAGATGAATCCGCACTAAAATTAGTCCAATCAAAACTAACAGGCATAGCTTGGTCCGGATAGATCATGATTGAATAATTTCTATCCCTTGGAACATAAATAATTGCTTCTGAAACAGCAGTACTAAACTCTGATGCAATAGGATACCCTAATTTTGTGTCTTTAACTTGATATCTAAAAGTTATTCTGTCTCCGGTCCTATTAATCGCAGTGATATTAATTGTTCCAGCAGGTCTTAAATAAAAATTAATATCTGAGGTATTAGCAAACTCCCTATAGGGGAATTGAGGTAAAGACTGACCGATATAATCAATTGCACTCGTTGTTGAATTAGTTTGTGTTATAACTGGTTTATACATCCAATCTGAATTTTCATCCACACTTAAATTAAACCATCCAGATGCATTTGACGTTGTTGAATTAGCACCAATTAAAGTCGGACCTGTTGCACCCATTACCCAAACAGTAATGTTAATAAGAGTTCCATTTAAAGCAACTCCATCAGTATTTCTTGTTGTTCCGTTGAATTCCCAAGCAGAAATAAAATTTAAAAAAAATATCTCTATTAAAAAAATTGCGCTTAAAAAAATAAAATTTTTATTTTTCATTCTCATCTTTTATATTTTACAATTAAGAAATAGCATTATTTAAACATTTCATTTCGCCCATTCCCCCAACCCAGTTTGTTTTTCAAGTTCTTTTCCAAAAATACTTTCAATATATCTTTTTACTAACTCTAAATTTTGCTTCATATACGACGACAAATTATATTTGTTCGCCAATTCCAACGCGGGTTCTAAATATTTTTTTATTCCGCCTTCGTGGATTGTAAAAATTAATTTCCCCCCGCAAGCAGGACACTTTCCGTTTAAAGGCGGCCTGC
The DNA here is from genome assembly GCA_964450135.1 of Candidatus Woesearchaeota archaeon. GTDB lineage: Archaea > Nanobdellota > Nanobdellia > Pacearchaeales > GW2011-AR1 > CAYVCF01. The sequence goes on along the minus strand of CAYVCF010000049.1, from coordinate 2,183 downwards.
GAACAATTTCATTGCAAGCAACGCACCGAAATTCTTGTTGTGAAAATTTTCTCAAATTACCTCTAAGGTCTCTTAAAAAATGTCTGTCAATAATTAAATGCGCGGTGTCGGAAGTATCAACTGCGCGAATTTTTTCAACAAGTTCCATCTGGTGTTTGACTTTGTCCTGCATTGTCGCGAGGGTTTTGTAAGAACTGCACACAACACCTTCATTAAAATTTTCTGTGTCATGAGTAAATCCAATTTCCTTAAAAGGATCTTTACCTTTTCTCAAAATGAATTTTATCGTGGGTATTTCTTCTCCCTTAACTTCAGAAGAGTGCAATCTTTTTTCTGCCTTTTCATATAAACTCAAAGGATATTCTCTAACCATTTCAAAATCTAAAATCTGATCATCAACTTCGCCAGCGTCGATTTTTCCATTCAAAACTAATGGCGCGTCTTGAGTTCCCCCTCTATGCCCTGGCAAATATTCTCTTGAAAAATTCATAAGAACATCCCCCAATAACATCACCGCGGCTTCATCTCCGTCGCAATCGCGACGAATCGCAGCGTGCATATATGGACTCGCAAGAAGCCCTTGAGTATTTGAAAATCCAATAAACCTGCAAATAACTCCTGCACAATTATGCGGAGCCATGCAAACTCCAAGATGCCCAATTAAATCTTCTTTATTTTTAATATTATAAAAAGAATTTAATTTGTAAAATTTGACCAATTCTTCGTCGACAAATTTGCAAATTTTTAAAAAAACTTCATCTGACTTTTCATCAGTTGAATCTTTACAAGCAGGGAGAATTACATCATGAGGCATTATTTCTAAAATTTGATTTTCATCTTGAAGTTCATTTCCTAAAAAATCTTTCTCATATCCTATTTCCTTTAATTTTTCAACACTCACCCCAATTTCTTTTGGTTTAAAATGAGTCACAGGAAGTTCTGTCGCATCTAAACGAATTGTTCCGTCCTTATTAACTTGCAAATTATTTTTAGCTCTTAAAATTCCTTTTGCAAGATTTTCCATAATATGATTTGCAGAATTCGTTCCCCTAATTCCTTTTATTAAAACCGGAATTTCATCTCTTGAAAAACCAATGTGTTTAACTGCACTATCAAAAAAATGTTTGATGTCCAAATACTGAAAATTATACCTCTGGCTTCGCTCGTGTTCTTTGCATTTTTCAAATTTTTTTTCATCGCATTCTCTGCAATAAAATTTCTTTTTTGTTTTTGAAAAACATGTCTCACAAAAAGGATAAATCGTTTCTCTATCACATTTCTCGCAATAATTTATTGGGAACTGGCTTCCGACTTTTCCGACGACAACTGCCTCATTTACGCTCCTCAATCTTCCTCCTTCTTTCCCAACAGGAAACAGAACATTTGGACTTCCAATTAATTTTCTTAGTTTTGCTTTTTCTGGTCTCCCCATTCTGGTTCCGATAAAATCTCCTGCTTTATTTTTTATAACAAATTCAGAAAATTCGTTTATCTTTTCCAAAACAGATTGATTTTCTTTAAAACAAAATTTAGATAATTCAAAAAAATCTTTTAACAAAAAACCAACTTCTTCAGACGGCAAGATTAAACCAAAATTCAAAAGAAAAGCCCTTGAATTTTCTTTATTCATAACAACATTTTCAAGAGTTACTTCATGCTCAACCCCCAAAAGTTCAAGCGCCCTTTTTCCTGACTCAAATTTTTCTTTTTCGGTTTTATTAAATGGAAAAATTATTTTTCCGTCGACAAATCTGGAATTTCTCAACCAGTCAATTAACCCCAAAAATTGTTCTTTAGAAATTTCAGTCCAATAAAAAATAAATTTTGGGTGAAGGGGTATTGAATATTTTTTTGAAAACTCAATTGCATTATCAAGGGCAACATTAAAAAAATTTTCAACAAAACCACCTGCTTTTTTTAATTCCTGATCCCACCATTCTTCAACATAACCTGGTTTTAACAAATTATAACTTCTATTCAAGACATCTGAAAAAGGAAAAAGTATATCTCCCAAGTAAATTACTTCATCTGTTTTAGAATAAATTTTTCTGGCTTCGTCAACGCTGTTTAATTTTTTAACGCTTCCGTTTATTAGTTTTACAATAGGCCCATCAATTGTATCGCAAGAAACAATCGCGCAACCCTTTGTTGGTTTTTCAATTTTCAGTTGAGTTCCGATTGCA
>CAYVCF010000048.1:0-5683 GCA_964450135.1 Candidatus Woesearchaeota archaeon | reverse complement strand
CAATATAATCCAATTTAAGCGAATTTTAGAATGACAATTGCGATTATACCGACGAGAAACCAGACGAATATTAATGTCCTCGACTATAACTAAATTCAGATATTTTTTAATGTCGCGGACAAATTAAATTTATTTAGATTTAGCGAGCTACGCAAGAACCCTTCCTTGCTTTAGCTTTGAGTGAATTGCGTCGAGCGAGCGTTAGTTTTTTCTATTTAAATGAATATTAATCAGTGAGCTCGATTTTAGCTCACTGAATTTGCAAAAAACTTAGTGATAACTATATTGAGTTCTAATTAAACTTTACGGAGGTTAAAATGAAAATAGAAATTGTAAAACACAGCCATAATATCGGAGAAAGTAATTATCATTATCAACTGACTCCTACCTATCGAAGAGACATTTTCGTCAACGAAGTAAGAAAAAATTTAAGATAATTTTGCACGAAGCGCCTAATTTTTTATCAACCTATTTCTTTTCTTTATCTCTCAACGACAAAATTAAACTAAAGTTATATTTAACTCTCTCTGCGAAATTTTATTTGTGATTTCTTTAATGTAATTTGATTCCAAGGCAAAGCCAATATTTTCTCCTCCGCCGATTTTGAAATTATTTATTCCAATAACTTTTCCTTTTTTATTTATCAAAGGTCCGCCAGAATTTCCTGGATTTAATGCAGCGTCAGTTTGTAAATATGCATTGATTTCATTTGGCCCTGCGCGATTTATTGCAGAAATTATTCCTTCTGAAACAGAAAATTGCAAGCCAAGTGGATTTCCAATTGCGATTACTGATTCTCCGACTTGAATGTCGTCGGAGTTTCCGAGTTCTAATTCATTGTAATTTCCATTTAATTTTAAAAGAGCAATATCAAAATCAGAATCATAACCAATAAATTCTGCAGAGATTTCGTTTTGTTCGTAATCAACTGCGCTTACAACTCTTGCTCCAGAAAGAACGTGCGCGTTTGTTATAAAATATCCGTCTGAAGAAATTAAAAATCCTGTTCCTTGACTCACATCAGTTTTTACAGTAACCACTGACTGCAGAGAATTTTCAATTACCGACGAGAAATCTGCGCTTGCTGTTGATTTTAATTCTTGAAGTTGCAGTTTAAATGACTGGTTTAATAAAAGTAAATTTGATTGGGTCTGAATTATTTTTGTGGTGAGCTCGTTTATTTTTGTGCTTGTGTCTGCTTGCAAATTTAAAATTTCTTTTTCAATATTTTTGTTGTTGAGTTGAAGTTGGCCGTAAAGTGTGTAAAGAAAAATGCTGTTTAAAATTAAAACAATTACAATAAAAGAACTAAAACTTCCAATAATAATTTTGTGGTGTCTTTGCAAAGTCATTTTAAAAACAACCTCGCGGTTTAACAAAAAATTCTAAGAATTTTTTGTTTCCCAAAATTTTAATTTTGAAAAAATTTTGCGATTTTTGATTTTCCCTTTTCTGTTCCAGTGAGCGATATCTTTCAAATGCTTCCGATTGATATCGCATGGATTGGATATTCATTTACAAAACAGAATATCAAAGTATAAAAACCTTTTTTTGTTATCAATTTCAGGACTCATAGTTTAATGGATAGAATAACAGGTTTCGGAAATAAAGTTTGCAATAAAAATGTAAACCTTTTTGAAAAACCCTGTAGATCGAGGTTCGATTCCTCGTGTGTCCGTCGAGAATCGAACCGAGAAGAGGGTTGATTACTTCAATTGCATCGTCAATTGAAGTCCCAGAAAATTTCTTTGAAAATTTTTAAGGACCTCATGGGTTTAAAAATTTCTTATTATAATTTTTTCCCAACGACGCAAGATTTAAAACTGCAAAAGACTTAAAATAATTACTACAAAAAGGTGAAGGATGTTTGATTTTTTAAAAAAGAACGACGACGGAATTCCGCCAGATGTCGGAAAAGAAGATGAATATGATTCTCTAAATCCAGAAGTGCAAAATTCTGAAATAAATAAAAACGAACCAGAAGAAATTCTTTCAAAAATAAAACCAAAAAAATCTTTAACAACTTATGAAAATGAAAAATTAAATAATTCTTCAGACGAATGGGTGAAACTTGAATTTGAAAAAATAAACGCGCGACTTGAAGCAGTTAATCAATGGATGGGCGGTTACTCTGAAAGATTTTCAAATCTTAGCGAGAGAATCGGCGAGATAAGAACAATGGCAATGAGTAATGAAAAATTAATTTCAAAATGCAATCTTGATGCGTCGAGGGCAATGGATTTGGTCAACAGCGTCAGACCAGAAAAATTAAGATTAGAATATCAGCGACTTGATTTGAAAGTCAGCAGTTTTCTTGAAAAACTTGAAGCAAAAAAACAATATGAACAAGCGATTATGAACGAGTTAAAAGACCTGAGACAAAAAGCAGGAATTTTTATCGGCACCGACGGATTATTAAAATTAAATGATGATGTAAAAAAAGATTTAATTGAAATACAAAAAACAAGCGCGCGTGTCAGAATGGATGCAGACAAAGCAGAACAAATTTTTATTGAATTAAAAAGCGGATTTGCAGAAATTGAAAAAGCAGAAGAATTGACTTTAAACTTGCATCAAAATTATTCTGGAATGCAAAAAGAAGTTCAGAAATTAAAATTAGATTTTAGTTCAATTATAAAAGATGAAGAGTTTGAGAGTTTTAAAAAAACAATTCAGTCAAGATTAACTGGTGTTGAAAAAAGCACGCTTCAGATTGATGAAGTCAGAGAAGAAAACTCGCGACTTGGGAAAATAATTGAAACCACCCTTGGAATCAGCAAAAAAAATAAAGAAGACATAGCAAATATTGCGATGACAATTGGCGACAATAAAATAAAAAGTTTGAGTGATTATGAAAACCAGATTGATTCTTTGCTGAATATAATCAACACTCTTGCGCAACAGATAGCTACGCTAAGAGAAAAATTAGGGATGGCTCCTGAAAAGATAAATGTTCTTGCTGAAAAGAAAAAAGCAAAAAAGATTTTGAGAAAAATATTGAAGAAAAAAGTTGTAGAGAAAAAAATTTTAAAGACCGAGAAAAAGATTTCTAATAAAAAAGGGGTTCAGGGAATTACAAAAAAAAGCGTGAAGCCAGAATTTATTGAGGACTCAGACGAGACCCCAGAAATAAAAGCAGAAGCAATTAAAGAAGAAAAAATTCAGGAAGCGGTCAATGTAAATCCTGCGGACGAGCCAGAGAAAAAAGGATTTTTCGGAAATTTATTTGAAAAACTTAAAGGCGATTCAGAACCTGTAAAATATTAAAATATTTTTTGAAAAAACAAAAATACCAACGGGAAAATTGAAGACAACCTGCGGTTTTCTCTCACACATTTTCCCTCTCTGTTCAGGTGTGCGATATCTCTCAAATGCCTCTGGTGGATATCGCGAAGATTTACAATTCAACCAATTTGCAAAGAAATTGAAGATAACAATTTAATTCTTTTAAAATTATTTAATTTGAAAGTCCGCAATTCCATCTCGCACTCTTTCCGCATGATGTTGAAAACTTCCATCTGGATTTTGATGATTATAACAATTAACACATCCGGTTTCACCACGAATTGAATGAAAACTTTGACATTCATATAATTGTCCTTGCTTTGAACTTTGTTCTCCTATTGGTCTTTTTTTATCTGGTTGATAATGCACACAAATATCTTGAATTGCGATTATTAGTTCTTCTATTAAAGTTTTCATTTTCTTTCTCCTTCTCTTCCCCCCTCTTTTATTTCTTCTCTCCATTGTTTTCTTTTTCTACTCAATAAATTACCAAGGGCTGAAAAATAATACGATGTCTTATTTTCTTGATCCCCTTTAAAAATTTGTAAAACCCTTCTAATTGAACTTGCATCTAATTCAAGAAGCGGACAAGAAATCTGTGTTCCTAAAAAAGCTGGAAAAATATGCTCTGCTCCGATAGCATATAATTCTTTTCTTTTTCTTAAAAAATCAAGATAAATATCTCTAAATTGAGTATCTTCAAATTTTTGCATATGTGCTAATAATCCTAATGCATTTCTAACAAAATAAGTTCTATATGAATCCGTCATTTTTCTATGAACCCCTTTTCTTAACCAGTCAGCAACTTTTGTTGTTGTTTGTTCATACCCTAATTGAGGTCTTGTAACATATCTTGCTGTTTGCATTAATTCAGATTCTTCATATCCAGAAGGTTGAGAAGGAATTTTAAAACAAGTAACAATATTTTCAATTGCTCTTTCTGCGTTTGGAAAAAATCTCTCCCCTCTTAATATTTCATCACCCACATAAATAAATGGATCAGAAATATTAACCACAGAACGGCTGTCAGCAATTTCAAAACCATATTCATCTTCTCCATGAAATCTTGAATTAATCCATTTTTCCCATTCATCTTCTCTAAAACATTCTAATCCATCAAAATTTATTCCTTCTTTAACAATTCTTATTCTTTTCATTTCCTTCTTGTTCTAAAATATAATTTAATTCTGCATCTGTAAAATTTTCTAAAGCTGGTGAATAATTTTTAGTTTTTCCTCCAGTAATTACTTCAGTTACTAAACCTTTTTCTGATTCTGATAAAACTCCGTCGCTGTTTAAGTCATATTCTTCTCCAACTGCTTGAACTAAATTTTTTCTTGCAACTCTTTGCCACATTTTTGCTCTTGCTTGAATAATTTCTTGAGGAGTTGTTACACGAGAATATTTTAAACGAGCATTATCAAAAATATTAGAACAAGAGATTACTCCATTAAGAGTGAAAAGTACAAAAATATTTAGGTAAAGATCTTTTCTTGTTCTTTTTGAAATATTTATTTCTGGATTTAATTTCATTTTCTTTCTCCTCTATCTGAAAATAAAATTGTTGCAGGTAAATTCAAAACATCTGCACGACAAGAGTTATCTGCAAGTTCTCCGTCTCTAATATTATTAAAATAAAAATCAAAATCAAACCCATTTACTGAAGATGGGCTAATGGAATATCTTTCTCCGTTTGAATATCTTTTAATAGTAAATATACCAGAATAATTTAATCTTGCAGGATATTCTTCACTTTGTGATGGTCCAAAGAATAATATAATTACTTCTCCAAATCCCTCTAAGATTTCCCTTTCTTTTAATTCATTCAATCTTTTTAATAAATTATTTAATTTCATTTTATTTCCCCCTCTTCTTATCCAGTTCCAGAATTATTATTTTTTCTTTGTTATTTCAGTGCACATTCCTGCTGCAACTGTTGAGCCAGCATCTCTAACTGCAAACCTGCTCATGAATGGATTTTCTGACTGAATTTCCAAACATAATTTTCCTTGTGGCTTGATTCTAACTTTTGCAGAGTCCCCGTTTTTCAAAAAGTCAGGATGTTCTTTAATGACTTCTCCATTTGCTGGATTAATTTGCGCGATTAATTCTACAAACTGACATGGGACTTGTGCAGTGTGAACATGGAAGACCGGTGTGTAGCCCTTTGCTAAAACTGTTGGGTGATTTATCACAGTTATTGTTGCGACAAATTCTTCAACAATTGGGCAGGGCTTTGAGGCCTCGCAAATTACATCTCCTCTTGCAATATCTTTTTTACCAATTCCACGAATATTAATTCCAACATTGTCCCCTGCATTTGCTTCTAAAAGATTTTCATGATGCATTTCAATTGATTTTATTTCACCAGCAATTCCTTCGCCAGTTCTTCCTGGAA
>CAYVCF010000047.1:0-5828 GCA_964450135.1 Candidatus Woesearchaeota archaeon | reverse complement strand
TTTTCAAAAGTCTAGCAGGAAGTGGATGGGTAGATTGGATATTCATGTTAGGATTATTTTTAATTGGTTTGTCATTACTTTTTGGAATTTTCATGAAATTAGCTGGCTATTCTGGAACATTAATGTTCTTGTTGATGTGGTTAGCTCTTTTGCCTCCTGAAAATAATCCTATCTTTGATGAGCACATTATTTACTCTCTTGTTTTAATTTTACTGTCTTCTTTTAAAGCGGGAAGAGATCTTGGTTGCGGTAATGTATGGGTCAAAACTAAATTAGTAAGAAAATATCCTCTTTTAGAATGAAACTTGGAATTATTATAAACACAAGTGAACCAGAAATAGTTTGGAATGCTTATCGGATTGCAAATTTCTCTTTAAAAAAAGGAGATAATGTAAAAGTTTTTTTATTAGCAAAAGGCGTTGAATCAGAAATTGGAAGTGAAGAATATAATATTAAAAAACAGCTATCTACTTTTTTAAAAAATGGCGGGAAAATACTTGCTTGCGAAACTTGTATGAAATCAAGACAAATGAGTAATAGAAAAACTTGCCCGCTTTCATCTATGAAAGATTTGTATCAAATAGTAAAAGAATCAGATAAAATTTTAACTTTTGGATAAATTAAAACTAATATAAACATTAATATCTGAAGTATAATCTATGAAAATTATAAACAAAAATAAAAATTTTTTTAACAAAATAGCAAAATATTATGACCAAGGCATTCTGGGAATTTGGCTTAATGAAATTTCAAAAAAGATTAGTGAAGAAATAAAAATAAAAAACAATTCTAAAATTCTCGACGCGGGATGTGGGACAGGAAATTTTTTGCAGGTTATTTCTAAAAATAAAACATTAAAATTAGAAGGGATTGATCTCTCTTCTAAAATGCTTGAAATAGCAAAAAAGAAATTGGGAAATAAAGCAAAGTTAAATTTAATTCCTATAGAAAAAATTAATTACAAAACTAAGTTTGATTATATCTTTTCAACAGAGGCATTTCACCATTATGAAGATCAAAAAAAGGCAATGAAAAATTTTTATTTTGCTTTAAAGAAAAACAGAAAGCTGATAATCGCGGATTTGAATTTTGGGAAATTTTTTAATTGGATATTTCATATGGTTGAACCGGGAAATAGCAAAATGAATTCAAAAAAAGATTTTTATAAATTATTTAAAGAATTTGGATTTAGAAATATAAAACAAAAAAAATTAGGGTTATTTGCGATTATGACTTATGGGGAAAAGTGCTAGGATTTCCATCAACCCGCTTTATTTTCAATTTGGGTTAATACTCCACAGCTTACTGTGATTGAGATGCGAAAATTTTAAGCAATTTCTTTATTAAACAATTCTTCAATCGACGAAAAATTTTTGGGAGAATAAATACTCTTTAAAATTCTGAATTAAATTAATTCTTTAAAACAATAACGCGCGCAAGAGCAAATTTAAATCTCGCGACGGAAAATCAACAAATTTTTTGTAGTGGTTTAACTTTTTTGCAAAAGCATTGAATTGGGAATTTAATAAAAAGAAAGAATTATCAAAAATATTTTCTTTTACACCTATTCCATTTTTTTGGTTTTGTAATAATTAAATCTTAAAATATATTCAAGTTCTGTTTTTGGTTTTTTAGGATGCGACGCTCCTTTGACTTTTGTTGGAAGTCCGATTGGAAATAATGCTTCAACTTGAATATTTTCTGGAATTCTTAAAATACTTTTTATTTTGTCTTCAAAAAAATGTCCTACCCAGCAAGTGTCCAAACCTTTTTCTGTCAAGCTCAATAAAAAATTTTGAATTCCTGCTCCTGCCTGTTGTTGTAAATAAATATCTGAGCGCTCGCCAAAAGAGATTTTTGTTTTTCCTCCATCTGAACAAACCACGACGACAAAATGCGCGTTTGCAATAAAAGGTTGCTGACAGGCCTCTGAAATTTCCTGAATTGATTTTTCTTCGTCAACTAAAATAAATTTTAAAGAAAATAAATTTCCAGCCATTGGCGCGAAGCGCGCAGAGTCAATGCACTCAACAACATCTCTCCAGTCCGGTTTTTTGCGCGAATATTTTCTCACGCTTTTTCTTCTCTCAATTGCTTCTTGAAGTTGCATATTTGAATTATGTTGTTAGAGTATAAAAATGTTTTTAAGGAAAATTAATTCGCAAATTATTTCGCTCGAACCTCAGGTTCTCGTCCTCTTAAATTTTTTAGAAAAAAATTTATGCGATATCTACCGGAGGCATTTGAAAGATATCGCTTACCTGAACAGAAAAGGAGGGGTTAATGTAAGGGGAACCAAAGGTGCCCCTCAAACGTCTCGAGGAGGAAACTCAAGTCCACGCTTGCCAACGACGTAAAACAGATTATTGCAAGCGTAAACTTTCGCTCGAACCTCAGGTTCTCGTCCTCTATAAAATATTTTTTCTTTAGAAAAAACGTCTCGAGGAGGACTCGAACCTCCGACATCATGGTTTCTATTCAAAACAATAGTTAACAGCCATGCGCTCTACCAGCTGAGCTATCGAGACTTAATGATTTTAAAATTAATTTACTTTTAAATCTTACTAAGACTTTTTTTTATTTTTCTTTTCCTCTTTCAATCCAAAATCTTCAACTTCAACAGGTTTGTGTTTTTCTAAAAAGAGGTAAACATTAGCATGTTTTGAACCTTGAATTATGGAGATGCAAGAATTTTGCGCATTTTCTATACACCCTGGAAAACCAATTATTCCAACTTGATTATCTTTTAATTCAAAAAAACAATCTGTTAGATTACATAAAGTTTTCAAAACTTTTCCCTGTTTTCCAATTATTCTCGCGCGAACTTTTGACAAATCTTTTCTTTTAGTGAAATTTTTTATATTTAATTTTTCAAAAACAAAATCTTTTTCTTTTATCAAAAGAGCTGTTGAAAATGGAAAACCGAAATCAAGCGCTTCAATAACTTTTTCAGCGAAATATTCATCTTCAGGTTTTCCGTCGACAAAGACCCCTTTTTCTTTTGCAGTTATCTTTACTTCTAATTCTTTTTCCAATCTTTCTCTGTTCTGAACAATTCTCTGAATTTTTTCCACAACGAGTTGAATCATTTTAATTTTTCTAGCAAAATTTTTTTTACAATCTCAATGTCTGCTCTTTTATTTGAAATTTTCATAACCTGCCCAACCAAAAAGTTCATAGAATTTTCCTGCCCGTTTTTATAATCTTGAACTGCTTTTGAATTTTCTTTTATAACTTGTTCAACGAATTCAATTATTTTTTCGTCGTCGGAGATTTTTGAATTTTCTTTTGCGTGTTTTCTCGGAGAAAAAGATTTTGGAATAAATTCTCTTAAAATTTCTTTTGCTTTTAGTTCAGTAATTATTTTTCCTTCAACAAGTTTCAGCAATTCCACAAAATGTTCTGGACTAATATCAACTTCATCAAGTTCTTTTTTTACATAATTCAAAGCGCCTGTTAATTCTACAATTATCCAAGGTATTGAAATCTCGGGGTTAATTTCTTTAACAACTTTTTCAAAAAATTCCACGACATCAATTTTTTTTGAAAGAATCTCTGCATAATTTTTTGGAATTTTATATTTCTTTGTCAGTTTCTCTAATTTCTCCTGCGGGGTCTCTGGAAGTTGGGATTTTATTTTTTCAATTTTGGATTTTTCAATTTTTATCGTCGGTAAATCTGGATCAGAAATAAATCTGTAGTCCTGTGAGTCCTCTTTTGAACGCATTTTAATTGTGATATTTTTTTCAGAATTGAACATCCTGGTTTCTTGTTCTTTTGGGTTTTCTTTTTCCTGTCTTTTTATTTCAGAATCAATTGCGTTTTTTATATTTGTCAATGAATTTATATTTTTTATTTCAACTCTTTTTCCGTTGTTAATAGATACATTCACGTCGGTTTTTATTCCTACTTTTTTGTCAATAGCTTTTATGTAATTCAAAGTCGTGATTAAATTTTTCAGCCATTCAACAACTTGTTCTGAATTTTTAAAATCAGGCGCAGTCACGATTTCAACCAAAGGCGAGCCAGAACGATTGTAATCTATTTCACCTGTTTCAGGATTCCACGACGCTGGATCTTCTTCAAGATGACACTCGTTAATTTTTATTTCAAAAAATTTTCCATCCTGCGCATTTGGAATTGAATGATGTCCTGAAATTGTATTTTGATATCCTTTAGGCAAGTCCGGCCAAGAATAATGTTTTCTCTGCCAAATTATTTTTTCATTTATTCTGCAATTTAAAATTAAACCTATTTGAATTATTTTTTTTATTGCTTCTGAATTTGGAAGAAGAGGTTTTGAGCCAGGCTGTCCTGTGCAAATTGGACAAATATTTGTATTCGGTTCTGCTCCGAGTTTTTTATCGTGCAACGCCAGACATTTGCAAAATAATTTTTCTTTTGTATTCAAATACGCGTGAATTTCCAAACCTATTTTAGGAATTGTGTTTATCATTTATTATTTAAGAACAAGCTGTTTTTATAGATTTTGATTTAAGGATTTATCTCGTCACAAATTTGTCTTGCTAACTCAGGGGGAATTGAAAAATTCTTTATCAAACTTCCTTCACTAACTGATCTTGGAAATTGTTTGACTTCAGAAGGTCTATGAACTTCTAATGAACGAGAATAGACAACTATTCTAATGTCTCCTTCACAAAGTTCTATATTTCCTTGCGGATTTGTATATCCTCTCATTTTACCATGGTCTTTAATTTTTTAATGTTTTTAAATCCTGTGGATGATAAATAACTTTTTAATCTTGAATTTCCAAATTAATTTATGCAAAAGCCGACAAACGCAAAACCAGGGGACAGAGTTGAAGTTCATTTCACTCATTTGATTTATGAAGGAACTTTATTGCAAACCAGCGACGACGAAAAAGAAAATGTTTTGTTAAAATTAGACAACGGATATAATATTGGATTTAAGAAAAAAGATGTTGATGAAATAAAAATTTTGAAAAAATTCAAGGAAGAAGAAAAAGATTTTGAAATAAAAAAAGATTCTGCAAAACCAAATATCGGAATGATAATTACTGGCGGAACAATCGCCGCAAAATTCAATGCAAAAAAAGGAGGGGTTGATTGGCTTGACACTCCAGAAAGTTTATTTAAATTTTATCCAGAAATTTTTGAAAAAGTTAATGTCGCGAAAGTTGAAGTGCCGTTTATGAAAGCATCAGAAGATATGGATTACAAGGACTGGCAGAAAATCGCACGAACAGCTGAAAAACTTTTGAACGATTCAAACATCAAAGGAATAATTATCACGCACGGAACAGATTTTTTGCATTACACTTCTTCTGCTCTGAGTTTTATGTTAAGAAATTTAAACAAACCAGTTGTCTTGACTTATTCGCAGAGAAGCATTGACAGAGCTTCCAGCGACGCTAATTTAAACTTGCAGTGTTCTGCTTTGGTTTCAATCAGCGATATTGCAGAAGTGGTTTTAGTGGGGCACGCAAATACCGATGATGAATTTTGTTATGCAATGCAAGGAACAAAAGTCAGAAAGTTGCATTCTTCAAAACGAGACGCATTCAAAGTGGTAAATGACAAACCTATTGCAGAAATTTTTCCAGATAAAATAAATTTTTTAAAAAATTTTAAAACAAGAAATAAAAATAAAGTTAAAGCAGACACAAAATTTGAAGAAAAAATTGCTTTGATAAAAATTTATCCAGGACAATCCCCTGAAATTTTAGATTATTATTTGAAAAATAATTTTAAAGGAATTGTTTTGGAAATGTCTGGACTTGGACACGCTCCGACAATGCGCGCAAGAAACGGCTGGACAAAAAAATTAAAAGAAGTTCAGGAAAAAGG
>CAYVCF010000046.1:0-5958 GCA_964450135.1 Candidatus Woesearchaeota archaeon | reverse complement strand
GGAGTAAAAGCTTATCCAAATGAGATTTATGTTAAGTTATGAAGTTGACTTAACACATTAAAAAGGCTTTTAAATCCAGAATATCCTCTTTTGTAAGAACTACCCCATCATTAGTTAAGTTAAGAATATCGACTTCCCCATTTTTGATTGCGCTCAGTCTATCTTCATATTTTTCAAGGATTACTAATTCTACTTCAAGGCCCTGCTTTTGATATAATCCTAACTGTTCTGCCAAATAAAATGGCAAATTACCTGGCCAAGTATGTATTCCTATTTTTAATGCTTTGGGTCGTATCTCTTTTTGTGTAGCCCACAGACATATGTCACCACCTAAAATAATTTTCTAAAATCAAAATAAATTTCATCTGGAGTTTTGTTTTTCAAACTTGTATGTGGTCTGAAATGATTATATCTTATTCGGAATTTCTCTAAATCATTTCCACAAAATTTTAATTCTTTCTCAAGTGTTTGAAAAAATCTTTCTATTTTTCCGGTGGTTGTTGGAGAATGAATTGCAGTTCGAATATGTTTAATTCCTCGACGACGACACCATCTATCAAATTTTGAATGACTACTTTTCAATCCGAAAACCGAGCCATTGTCAGTTAAAATTTCTCTCGGTTTTCCATAATTTTTTATAAGAAAATCAAGAAGAGAAATTATTATTTCAGTTGACATTTTATTTATCTCAAATAGTCCTAAACATTTTCTCGAACAATCATCAATAACTGCGAAACAATATTTTTCCGCGACTTTCTGGTCACTAATATCCATTTGCCAAAGCGAATTCGGATGTTCTCTTTGCCATCGAACATACTTTATCCTTTTTCTTTTTTTAAAATTAGGTTTTGTTAAATTATATTTTCTTAAAATTTTGTTAATTGAAGTATGCCCGACTTCAACAAAATTTTCTATTTTTCTTTCCCCAAAACCGGTTTTATTTCTTAAATCTAAAATTTTTTGTTCTATCTTAGAATTTATTTTAAAATAGATTGTCGTCGGTCTTTTTGATTTATCTTTCAAATCCCATTCTGTTTTCATCAACTTTTCATTCCATCTTTGCAAAGTTCTGGAGGTGATTTCATAATCAAATTGAGCCTTCAAAATTTTTACACATTGAAAATATGAATACCCTTTATTTTTTAATTTGAAAAATTCTTTTCTGATTTCTTCTTTTTTCATGAAGAAATTTATATTCTATAATCGAATTAAATTTAGGTGATGAATAACATATATCCTACGACATATGTCACAAGGCTCTACACTTTTTTAAAAGAATCAATATTTTTGAGCAATAAGATATAGTATATTAAACGTCACATTTATATAACTAAACATCTTCTAAATTATAAGGAGGTGTAAAAAAATTTTCTCCTGCAGATCCAAACAGAGTTCATAATTATCTTGAAGAAAAAAAACAGCAAATCATAAAACAAGAAGAAGACTTTGAAAAAATTCTTCCTGATTTGCTTAGCAAAATTAATTCAAAAAAACAAAAAATTAAAGTAGAAATTTTTTATGGGCTTAAAGGAATGAAAACTGCTTACTCAAAAGAATTTGAATATGACAAAAAAGGAAAGACCGTCAGAATAATGGGTGCGAGGGGCACGGAATTTTCTGAAAGAGGACTTTATGATTTTTTTATTAATAATATTTATCCGAAAAGAATTGCCTCAAAAGTAACTATAAAAAAAATATACTCTGAAGATTCTAGAGTTAATAGGGATAAATATGAAAAAGAAGCTAAGATAAGATATCTCCCTTATAATTCTCCGGTCACTTTTCTTGTTATTGAAAATCTAACGATAATGGGTATTCAATCTAAAGAAGAAAACATTACAATCTCAATAGAATCCTTAGATGTAGCAGAATCTTTTATCCAACAATTTGAATTAATGTGGAAAATTGCGAAAAAATAATTTTTATAAATATTTATTAATCTTGTTTGATTATTCTTTTTATGAATAACGAAAAAGAACGTTTAGCTATTTTTATCGACGGAAGTAATTTGTATCATAGTTTAAAGAGATGCGGAATAAAAGAAATTGATTTTAATATATTAATTTCTGAATTAAGTCAAGAAAAAGATTTAGTTAAAGTTTATTATTATATTGCTCCGTTAGATATAGAACATGATAAAGAAAAATATTGGGAACATCAGAGATTTTTAGAGAATTTAAAAAAAATTCCAAAATTTGAAGTTATTCTCTGCACATTAAAAAAGATTAGAAAAAAAGATGGAGGTTATCAATTTTTTGTAAAAGGCGATGATGCCAGATTAATTCATGATTTTATTGTTGGGGCATATGAAAATTTATACGATGTCGCGATAATTGTTTCTGGAGACGAAGATTTTGAACCAATGATAAAAACCGCTCAGCGATTAAATAAAAAAATAATTAATGCTTATTTTAGATCAAGTTCTTCAAATACACTAAAAAGGTCTTGCAATAGTTCTATTAATATAAATCAATTAATTAAAAAAATAAAAAAGTGCCCGGCATTGTCCGAAGACCATACCGGGGAAGTTATTAGTAATAATAAAAATTCATGATATATAAACTTTTCCAAAAATGAAACCCCTCTCCTTCTCTTATCGTCGTAAAAATTTTTCTTTGGAAGTTCAAGAATGCAAAAATATTTTTTCAAAAATTCGCGGTTTAATGTTTCGTCGACGAGAAAAAGCAAATGCGTTGATATTATTTAATTTAAAAAATCCTACGAAGATTTCAATTCATTCTCTTTTTGTTTTTTTTCCATTCTTAGCAATTTGGCTTGATGATAAAAATAATTTTATTGATATGAAAATTGTAAAACCATTTCTATTTTCTGTTTCATCTAAAAAACCATTTTATAAATTATTAGAAATTCCAATTAATAAAAAATATTCTAAAATAATTAATTTTCTCGACGGAAACGCGAAAGATTTATAAACGACGACGTCGTAAATAATTTATTATAATTAAAAGGAGGTAAAAAATGGGAACAATTGTTGTTAAAAATGTTGTCAAGAGAAAACATGGATACCTTTACTATGTTGATGGAAAAGGCAATGTTTGTGAGGCAAAAATGTCAAGAGGCGGTAAAAGAAAAAAAGCTGCTAAAAAGACAGTAAAGAAAAAAAGAAGATAAGTTCTTTTTGTTTTATTTTTTTTATTTAAATTTTATTTTAATATACTTGTTCTATTTTTGCAAAAAGGTTTAACTCCGACGACAAATATAAAAAATTAGAGTTAACTATATTCCTTCTTAAATAATTCCCACTAATTGATTACTGCTACAAAAACGTTAAATCTAATTTGTCGACGACAAAAGTTGCTAAATAAAATCTATTTTTGAAAGTAGGAAAATTCAAATTATTTTTACGTCTGAAAAGCAAGATCTCAAAATTGTAGCTACAACTTATTTGTAGGGAGCATTATGATTTGGTGTAATTAAATATCTCAATAATACTATTAAAAAATTCGTTCTGCATTAAAATTTTCTTTGCAGAAAAATTGTCCGAGAGATTAGAGTTTTTACTTATAATCGATTGGTTTTCTTCTGTATTGTTCATCTCTATCATCAACAACAGATTGATCATATAATCCATTATCTAAACCATATTGTAAATGTAGATTGTGAACTTTATTTTTTCTTACAAAATCTATTCCCCTAATTTCAATTGTTCTTAAAACTTTTCTTGCTTCAGTTTCTCTAAATCGTATATTTGCACCATCAACAACAGATTGATCATATAATCCATTATCTAAACCATATTGTAAATGTGGATTGTGAACTGAACTTTTTCTTACAAAATCTATTCCCAGAAGTTCAATTGTTCTTAAAATTTTTCTTGCTTCAGTTTCTCTAAATCGTATATTTGCACCATCAACAACAGATTGATCATAGAATCTATTATCTAAACCATATTGTAAATGTAGATTGTGAACTTGACTTCCTCTTACAAAATCTATTCCCAGAAGTTCAATTGTTCTTAAAACTTCTCTTGCTTTGTATTCTAAATCTTGAGTAGTCATTTTTGTTTTACCTTAGTTGTAGTTATAACAACAAGTATTTAAATGTTTCGATTATTTACTACTTAAAAAATACAACACTAATCTCTGAATTACGCCAAACTCCATCCAATCCAAGTTATTATTAATTCATCAATTCTATGTGCGACAGCGCTAAATTTTAATCTTTTGTTGTAAACTATTTTTTTATTTTCAGTTTATATTAATTCCCCTCAATTTTTTATTTATTTTCTCTAATTCTTGTTTTACTTTAAATTCGTCGTCGGGATTTGTAATTCCAAACCATTTTTCCGAAGTGGGATATAATTTCAAAATCAATTTTCCCTCTTTTATTAGATTAGAAATCTCAACAGGAAGGTAACATTCTATTTTTCTATCTCCTTTATTTTTTTCCTTGAATTCCAAAAGTTTTTTGTTTAACTCAAAAACAATTTCTGGATGAAGCGCAAAAATATTTTGGCTTACTAAAATGTTTTCAGAGAGATTTTTTTCTTTAAGATTTTCTTTTTTTATGTCCAATGTTTCGGTTATGTTCTTTACATTTCCGTCAATATTTAATTCAAAAA
This sequence comes from Candidatus Woesearchaeota archaeon, assembly GCA_964450135.1. Taxonomy (GTDB): domain Archaea; phylum Nanobdellota; class Nanobdellia; order Pacearchaeales; family GW2011-AR1; genus CAYVCF01. The sequence goes on along the minus strand of CAYVCF010000046.1, from coordinate 1,376 downwards.
TCCCCCTATTCACTCCCCCTGTTTCAGAAAGAACTTCTCCAAGTTTATAACCAATTGTCGTGCCAAAATTTTTTTCCTTGAGATGCTCTAATAATATTTTGAAAGTTTCTTTTCCATAAATGTCGTCGCCATTGCAAACAACAAATGGTTCTTGAATTAAATTTTTTGCAGAACATAATGCGTCGGCAGTTCCCCATGGTTTATCTCTTTGAGTTTCGTCAAATTCCTGAATTGCATAATAAATTGGGGTTCCTTGATAAGAATTTTGAAATTTTTCTCTGAAAAAGTTTTCGGTTTTTTTGCTTACAATAAAAATTATTTTATTAAATCCAGATTCAATTGCTTGGCTTAAAGAATATTCTATTAAAGTTTCGCTATTAGGCCCAACTTTTGCAAAAGATTTTGCCTTTCCGCCAAATCTCGACGACAAACCCGCAACCATATAAATAATTGAATATATCATTCTCTTTTCCTTTTTGTTTAAATCAAAAACTATTTATAATGTTTATGGAGTTTAAATTTATGACAACGATATTGGGAATTGAATCAACTGCACATACATTCGGAGTGGGAATTGTTAGGAATAAAAAAATTATCGCAAACAAAAGAAAGATGTATTCAACAGAGTCAGGAGGAATTATACCGACTGAATCTGCGAAGCATCATTTTAATTGCAAACATGAAATTTATTTTGAGGCACTTGATGAAGCAAAAATTAAAGAAGAAGAAATTGACGCGATTGCATTTTCTCAAGGTCCTGGTCTGGCTCCGTGTTTGATTGAAGGAATGAAATTTGCAAAAGAAATTTCTGGGAAATTAAAAAAACCTGTCGTCGGTGTTAATCATTGCGTCGCGCATCTTGAAGTCGGAGAAACAACAGGAGCAAAAGATCCTGTGATGCTTTATGTTTCTGGCGCGAACACGCAGGTAATTGCATACGAGTCAGGAAAATACAGAATTTTCGGAGAGACATTAGATTTAGGAGTTGGAAACTTTATTGACACTATCGCAAGATTTTTAGGAGAGGGATTTCCTGGCGGGCCAAAAATTCAGGAGCTTGCAAAATCAGGAAAAAATTATATTGAACTTCCTTACAAAGTAAAAGGAATGGATATTGCGCTTGCAGGAATTCAGACAAAAATAAAACAACTTATCGACGACAAAAAATTTTCAAAAGAAGATTTATCTTATTCTCTCCAAGAAACTGTTTTTGCAATGCTAGTTGAAATTGCTGAAAGAGCTTTGGCTCATACTGGAAAAAAAGAATTGCTTTTAGGCGGAGGAGTTGCATGCAATTCACAGCTTCAAGAAATGTGCAAAATAATGTGCGACGAAAGAATTTAAAAAACAAAGTTGTTTATTCCTGAAAAAAGTTT
>CAYVCF010000045.1:5763-6159 GCA_964450135.1 Candidatus Woesearchaeota archaeon | reverse complement strand
CAGGGGGATATTTTATAATTAATGGAAATGAAAGAGTTATGATAATGGCAGAAGACCTTGCAGAAAATCAGCCGTTTATAGAAGACAATAAAAAAAATGAATTGACTCTGAGAATTTTTTCCTTGAGAGGAACTTACCGAATTCCTGTTGTGATAAAAGAAAGCAAAGAAGGAATTTTTGAGTTAACTTTTAGCAGGTTCAGAGATATTCCTGCAATCGTGATTTTGAAAGCTCTCGGCATGACAAAAGAATCAGACATTGCAAAATATATTTCAAAAGAAACTGACAGCTTAATTGTAAATCTTTACGAGTTTGTAAATCTCGCGACGCCAGAAGATGCGATGATTAAAATCGCAGAGATCACAAATCTTCAAGGAACAAAAAAAGAAATTCTTG
>CAYVCF010000045.1:0-5753 GCA_964450135.1 Candidatus Woesearchaeota archaeon | reverse complement strand
ATAAAACAATTTTTAATAGCAAAAGAAAATAAAGAATTAAGAACAGATAAAGATCATTATGCAAATAAAAGAGTTCGTTTGTCCGGCGATCTTTTGTCGACGCTGTTTAGAGTAAATCTTGGAATTTTAGTCAGAGATATTGTTTATTCTTTGCAAAAATCTTCAAAGAGAAAAAAATTTTATTCCATTAAAACAATCGCGAAGTCAACTTTATTTTCGCACAGAGTTGAGTCAGCAATCGCAACTGGATCTTGGACTGGCGAGCGTTCCGGAATTACGCAAAATATGGACAAGACAAATTATCTTGCAATGATTTCACAACTTCAAAAAGTTTCGTCAATGTTGCCCGGAGATCAAGAGAATTTTATGGCAAGAACTCTTCACCCAACTCATTACGGAAGATTTTGTCCAATTGAGACCCCAGATGGAAGCGAGATTGGTCTTAGAAAAAATCTTTCAATTCTCGCAAAGGTCTCAACAAGAGTTGTCTTAGATGAAGAAAAATTCATAAAAGAAATTGAAGAATTTGGATTAAATAAAGAAGGTGTTGGAAAACAAGATGTGATGCTCAACGGAATTTTAATTGGAACAACAGAAGATGGAAATAATTTAACAAAAAAAATAAGAGAACTAAGAAGAAGTGGAGCTCTTTTTCATCAGCTTAATGTTAGATATGACGAGGGCTTTGGAATCGTTTGGATTTCAACAGAATCAGGAAGGGTCTTGAGACCAGTTATCAATGTTGTCGACGGAGTTTCGCTTTTAACAAATGAATTGAAAGTTAGATTAGAGCAAGGAGAAATAAAATGGAACGACTTAATTAAAACAGGAATTATAGAATATCTTGATGCATCTGAAGAAGAAAATGCTTTGGTCGCTCTTTATGAAGAAGAATTAACTCATCAACACACTCATCTTGAAATTGATTCAATGGATTTGTTCGGAGTTATCACAAGTTTAGTTCCATACGGAAATCACGACCAGAGTTCACGACTTAACAGAGGAAGCAAAACACAAAAACAAGTTCTTGGTTTGTATTCTGCAAATTATGCTTGCCGTCTGGATACAGATGTTTCAATTTTGCAATATCCTCAAAAACCAGTTGTCAGAAGTTTTGTCTACGACACATTAAATACTTATCCTGCTGGACAAAATCTTGTCGTCGCTATTATGAGTTATGAGGGCTACAACATGGAAGACGCTCTGGTCTTTAACAAAGGAAGTTTGGACCGCGGAGTTGGAAGAAGTTTTTATTATCGTCCTTACAGCGCGATTGAAATGAATTATGCAGGTGGATTAAAAGACCAGATAATAATTCCTGAAAAAGATACTTCTGGTTATAGAACTGAAAGCGCTTACAAATTTTTAGAAGATGACGGAATTATTTATCCTGAAGCTGACTTGAAGGGCGGAGATGTTTTGATTGGAAAAATTTCCCCTCCAAAATTTTTGTCAGAGGCAAGAGAAATTTCTCTGAAAGCGAATAAAGAATCAAGCGTGACAATGAAACAAGAAGAAACAGGGATTGTTGATTCAATTTTTTTAACAGAAGACAGCGAAGGAAATAAAATTGTCCAGGTAAAAGTTCGTGATCAAAGAATTCCAGAATTAGGAGATAAATTTGCAACACCGCACGGACAAAAAGGGGTTATTGGAATGATTGTTCCAGAAGAAGATATCCCATTTACTTCAAAAGGAATAAAACCCGACGTGATTTTTAATCCACATGGACTTCCAAGTCGTATGACTGTGGGATATTTGCTGGAGTTGTTAGCAGGAAAAGTTGGTTGCATTAAAGGCGAGATTATGGATGGAACTGCGTTTTCAGGAACAAGCAAAAAAGAATTAGAAGACCAGTTGGAAAATTTGGGATTTAGATATGACGGAAAAGAAACAATGTTCAACGGAATTACTGGAAAAAGAATGGAAATGAAAATCTTCGTCGGTAATTTGTATTATCTTAAATTAAAATATATGGTTGGAAATAAAATTCACGGAAGGGCATCTGGAAAAGTTGCGTTGCTTACAAGACAACCAATTGAAGGAAGAGCAAGAGGCGGGGCTTTGCGACTTGGAGAAATGGAACAACAGGCATTAGTTGCGCATGGAGCATCTTTGCTTTTGAAAGAAAGATATGATTCAGATAAGGTCTTAATTCCAATCTGTGAAAAATGCGGGAGCATTGGCATTGATGACAACATTCGTTCAAAAACTATTTGTCCAATGTGCGGAAGCACTAACACACAGTATGTAGAAATTTCATATGCATTTAAATTATTGCTGGAGGAACTGCAAAGTTTGCACATCCATACAACTTTTGGATTAAAAAACAAATACGAATAAAACAAAATGAAAACAAGAAATATTTTAATGTTACCGAGCAGAGGATTAGATTTAGTTGCTGAAGGATTAAATTATCTTTCAAATTATTTTGAAGATGATCAAGTTGTTCCAGTATATCAGAGAAGTTTGAATAATTCACATTTTTCTGTCGCAAAAATATTTTTGCAAACTTTATGGAAAATTCCCGACGACAAAGTTGATTATTTTTTGCATAAATCAAAATTAAATTTCAAAAACCTATTTTTGCAAAGTTCTCATCAACATCCAGATTTTTGTTTGCGACATTCAATTACAGGATTTGATGGTGCGCAATCAATTCTTGCTTCTGCAGGAGTGATGGGGTGTTTTATTTTAGAAATGGGCATAGAAGCATTAGCACATCCGATTAGAACATATAAAGAATATAAATTATTAAGAGGAAGAAAATAAAATGATAACAAGAAATATTTTAACAGAACTTAGTGTGAGCGAAGAAAAAAGAATTTACGGCGGAGAATTGTCAAAACAATTTTTAACTTTTTCAACAGAAACTGAAAAACACCGACGAGAAATAATGAGAAAATCTTTGAACACGCATTTAAAATTGGGAAAAGAAAATGACGAATAAAATAATCAGGAAAATAAAAAGCAAAATAGTTCCTATTTTGAAAAAAAATAAAATAAAAAAAGCGGGAATTTTTGGCAGTTATGCAAGAGGAGAGCAGAAAAAGAATAGTGACATAGATATTTTAATTGAAATTCCAGAACAAGTCAGTTTGCTTGGATTGATAAAAATTAAAAAGCTTTTAGAAAAAAAATTAAATAAAAAAATTGATTTGATAGAATATAATTATATTCATCCACTAATTAAAAAAGACGCATTAAAAGAAGAGGTGAGAATAATATGAAACAAGACTTGCTTTATTTGTATAATATACTAAAAAGCGTAGAAATAATTGAAGAACATTTAAAGAAAATTGATTTAAAAAAATTTTCTTGTTCTATATTAATTCAAGATGCAATAAGTAAGCGACTTGAAGAAATAGGAGAAAATGCAAAAAAGATATCAAATAGTTTAAAAGAAAAATATCCTCAAGCAGAATTTGAAGAATACACTGACATCAGAAATTTTTTAACACATGTTTATCAAATGTTAAATGTAAACAGACTTTGGAAAATAATTAAGCAAGATTTACCTGAGTTGAAAAAACAAATTAAAAGAATAATTGAAGAGGTTAAAGAAGATGAAAATTAAATTAAAAATAATTTGGGAGAGGAAATAAATGTCACAAAAAATAATTAAGAAAAAAATTGGAGAACTTAGATTTAGTTTAATTAGTCCAGAACAAATTAAAAATATTTCAATGGCGAAGATTGTAACTCCAGAACTTTATGATATTGACGGATTTCCAGTTGACGGAGGTCTGATGGATTTGCGACTCGGCGCTGTTGATCCTGGAGTTCGTTGCAGAACTTGCGGTGGAAGAATTAAAGAATGTCTCGGCCACGTTGGAAGCATTGATTTAGCAAGAGCAATTGTTCATTTGAAATATGTTCCATTAATTGAAACAGGGTTGAGATGTTTTTGTCACAACTGCGGAAAATTAAAATTAGATGAAAAGTCATTGTCAAAATATTCCCCGAGTGAGAGAGCGAAAAAATCTAAAGATGTAAAAAAATGTCCGTATTGCGGGGATGCACAGGAAAAAATAAAATTAGACAAGCCAACAAGTTTTCACCAAGGCAAAAAAAGAATTTTCCCAACTGCAATTAGGGAGATGTTAGTAAAAATTCCTGATGAAGAACTTGCAAAAATTGGAATCAACGCAAGAACTTCTCGACCTGAATGGACAATTCTTACAATGCTTTTGGTTCCTCCTGTAACAGTTAGACCAAGTATAATTTTAGAATCAGGAGAAAGAAGCGAGGACGACATTACTCACAAACTTTCAGATATTATCAGGGCAAATCAGCGACTTTGGGAAAATTTAAACGCAGGCGCGCCAGAAGTGATCATAGAAGATTTATGGGACTTGCTTCAGTATCACATCACAACATTTTTTGACAACACTATTGCGAGAGTCCCGCCTGCAAGACACAGAAGCGGGCAACCCTTGAAAACAATTACAGAAAGAATTAAAGGCAAAGAAGGAAGAATCAGAAAGAATTTAGCAGGCAAGAGAGTAAATTATTCTGCAAGAAGCGTTATCTCGCCAGACCCTGCAATTGAAATCAACGAAGTCGGAGTTCCGTATGAAATCGCAGAGATAATCACTGTTTGCGAGTCAGTTACTGATTTGAATATTGAAAAGTTAAAAGAATTAATTAGAATGGGAGAGAAATATCCAGGAGCAAATTATATCCAAAGACCTGACGGAAAAAGAAAAAAAATTACAGAAGAATTAAAAGAAGAAATTATCGCAGAAATTGAACCGGGCTACAAAGTTGAAAGACACTTGCAAGACGGGGATATTGTTTTGTTCAACAGACACCCAAGTTTGCACAGAGCAAGTTTAATGGCGCATTTTGTAAGGGTCTTGCCTGGAAGAACTTTCCGACTGCATCCTGCAGCAGCTTTCCCTTACAACGCTGACTTTGACGGAGATGAAATGAATATTCACTCACCGCAAAATGAAGAAGCAAGAGCAGAAGCAAAAATACTTTTGGATGTAAAACAAAATTTAATTTCTCCAAAAAATAATACAAATTTAATCGGTTGCAACAAAGATGCAATCACTGGCGGTTATTTGCTCAGCATCGACGAGCTTTCAAGAGAAGATGCGAACCAACTTTTATACAAATCAGGAATTCAAAAAATAATTTCAAAGAAAAAAATTTCAGGCGCAGAATTAATTTCAGAAATTCTTCCAGATGTAAATTTTTCAAATGATTCTATAAAAATTAAAGCTGGAAAAATTATTGAGGGCGCTATGGACAAGACCCTTTTCGGAAAAGAAGACGGAGAATTAATTAAAGAGTTGGATAAAGTTATTGGAAGAGAAAAGACATTTGAAACAATTAAAAAAATTTTCCGACTTGGCGTGAATTATTTAACAAATCGCGGAATCACAATTTCAGTCGGAGATTTGGATTTGGAAAAAGATGTTGTTGAGATGAGCAAAGAAATTATCAAACAAGCCGAGGACAAGACACAGGAAATTATTGATTCTTATTACAATAATACTTTGGATATTATTCCAGGGAAAACAAAAGAAGAGTCAAGAGAAATCGCGATTCTGCAAACTCTTAATTCAGTAAGAACAAAAATCGGAAGTATTGTTAGAAAAAATTTCCCGAAGACAAATCCTGTAAGTCATATGATAAAGTCAGGAGGAGGAGGAAATATCTTAAACATAACTCAAATGGCATGTTGTGTCGGACAGCAGGCATTTATGGGCGGAAGAGTTGACTTCGGTTACACAAACAGAACA
>CAYVCF010000044.1:0-6432 GCA_964450135.1 Candidatus Woesearchaeota archaeon | reverse complement strand
GAGCTAGGACCCCATAAAATAAAGAAATACATATTTTTTAAAGATGTTGGTGAAGAAAAATTTAAGATTAAAAGTTGGGGAAAAAATTTGTATTTTTTCAAACGATATTCTCATTGGTCTTTACAGAATTTCTAAAGAAAAAGAAATTTTTGCAAGACCTGAATTTGTCTTACAACCTCTAAAAGAACCCTCTGGTTCTTTTAGGAAATCTCCTCAAAGTTCGGAAAGGTGATGTCTCTTTATGCCTCCGAGGACATCACAAAGAAATTGAAATCTAAGCAGTTCGTTTTATCGTAACCAAACTTTCGTTGTAATTTTTTTCTAAAATAAATTTTACTTTTGAATTTAAAACTTCAAAGCAGAGCGGATTTTCAGAAGCAGTTGTTTTTTCTAAATCAATGTTTTCTAGTGGCTTTGAACTTTCATCATAAGAAGAAAAGGGGTAGACAAATAAGTTTTTTTCAGGTGAAAAATATCTCTTTGATTCATTGTATATTTTTTCATTTTTTGTTGCAGGATTAGAAAAGTCCGCAAAACAAACTTTTTTTATTTTAGACGGCAATAGGTATTGAATTTCTTGCGATGTCTTGCTACTTTTCCAAATTTTGTCGACGTCATTTTGCAAATCTGATTTAAATTTTGAAATATTCATAGTATTTTGCGTATTTAATAAAACTTTTATTGCATAAAAAGCAATTGCTACAAAAAAAATAATTAAAATAATTGAAAAAATCATTCCAAAAGATAATTGCATCTGGGCTCTTTTTTTCTGCATTTTATATTTTAAAATAGAAAGGTATATATATATATCGTCTTAAAAAAATAAAGAAATTGTCTAAAACATGAACCGACAATTTCTATCTTTTCAGTTTGACAAAAAAACAAACTGAAAATAACTCGTTAATAAAATTTTGAGTTTCAAAATTTGCGAGTTAGATAATATTATTGAAAGGAGGTAAAAAATTGAAAACAAAAATGGAAAATAATTTTTGGAAAACATTTGCAATAATTTTGATTGCGATTCTTGTCGTCGGAGCTGTGATTGTTTTTTGGAGAAATCCTGAATTGAGTCCGAACGCAGGAGTAATAAAAGTTCAGCAATCAAAATATGGGCCAGAGGTCTATACAAAGGCGGAAGTGGATGCGATATTAAGTTCTGTAAAAAGTTCAGCTAATTCGCAAATATTATGCCTTATGCATTCTCCATTAGCTATACGTTCAGGCGAGGAAATTACTTTAGGTCAACATACAATTAGCGTTATTGTTTCAAGTAGCACTGCAGTGGGATTTACTGTTGACGGAAAGAATATGGATACAATGAATGTGGGGGATATAGAGAAGGTATATGGGACAAATAACGACTATATCGGCGTGACTAATATTGTATATCAAAGTTATGTCGGAGGATTAAAAGAAGTCTCTTTTAATACCAATTTCTGTTAATTTTTTTATTTTTTATTTTTTCTTCTTTTCTATTTTTTTCTTTTTTATTTTTCCACGACGACAAAATGAACTTTCTTAAATTTCTACGAGAACCTCGCAAAAAAATCAGAGAACCAAAATTTCAAAATCCGATAAACCCACGATTAAAAATTTCCTTTCATATTAATAATCTCTCTTGCGGAAAAATCTGTCGCAAGACGATTTTGAAGCAAATAAATGCGACGAAGTCGCGCAAATAAATTTTCTTCGCTTTGTAAAAGATATAATTAATTGTAACTTGCAAAAAACTTTGCTCAATACATAAAATTATCCTCAAACTAATTTTTTTCTTTTTTTAATATGTAAAATTTATAAATCTCTTAACTCTTTAATAATTATGAAAATAGAAAAATTAAAACCAATTATTGCAAAATTTTTGAAAAAAAAAGGCATAGCAAGAGCTGGAATTTTTGGCAGTTATGCAAAAAACAAACAAAATAAAAAAAGTGACATAGATATTTTAATTGAATTCAAGGGGAGTTTATTGGATTTAGTCGGCATAGAATTAGAATTAGAAAAATTACTAAAGAAAAAAATTGATTTATTAACTTACAACAGCATTAACCCTTTATTAAAACAAAAAATTTTAAGTGAAGAGGTAAAAATTATATGAGCGAAGATAAAGATCCAATTATTTTTATCAAACATATTTTAGAATCTATTGAGAATATAGAATCTTTTGTAAAAAATGTTGAAGAAAAAGAATTTTTAAAAAACAAAGAAAAGCAAAGCGCAGTTATTAGACAAATTGAAGTTATTGGCGAAGCAGTTAAAAATTTATCCGCAAGTTTCAGAAATAAATATCCCGAAGTTCATTGGATAAAAATTGCAGGAATGAGAGATAAATTAATGCATCATTATTTTGGAGTTGATTTAAAGATAGTTTGGAAATCCGTAAAAGAGGATATTCCAAGATTAAAAAAAGAAATTCAAATAATTTTAGAAAAAGAAGATTAGATTATTTTATCGTCGACAAATTTTCTTTTTTAAACTACGCGACTTCGTCGCATTTATTTGAAAATTTTTCTGCGAAATTATAAGAAAAATTTTAAGAAATTATTTTTAATCTTTGAAATTCTGAATTAAATTTAGTCGCGAATTTTTTCTTATTTAACTTTCTTGCAATTAAATTTGCTCAACGAGTTTTTCGCGATATCCCCCGGAGGCATCGAGGATTTGCGATTGCATTTATTTGTTTACGTCGTAAGCAATCGCGGGTCCGAGTTAGAAAGATATCGCACACCAGAACAGAAAGGGAAAGATGTGTGCGAGCAATTTCAATAATATTCCAGAAATTTGAGATTGCGAGTTGAGAAAACCGCAGGTTGTCTTCATTCTTCTTTCATTTGCAATCGTTTTAGATTTATCACAAACCCGACGATTCTCGCAGAATAATTTTTTCCGAGCCGTTTCAAAATTTTTTCAGAAAATTCTTTTACTTTTTCTTTTTTGTGCCCTGCATTTTTCAAAATCTGCACCTTTACAATTTTGTGTTTTTTAAAATGAGATTTTAATGTAAGAAAAAAATTTTCTGTAATTTTATTTTTGCCGAGTTGAACTTTTGAAAAAACCATAGATAAAGACAAGGTTTAAATATTATAAATCTTTGTAGTGATATGAAAAAAAGAGATTGGTCTGTTTATCTAAATGTTTTAATTCTTTTGTTTTTCACGCTGTTTTTTATTTTCAAAAAAAATTATGAATTCATTTCTTACACAATTGTCCTCGGTATTTTGATTTTTGTGCTCGCAAAGTCAGACAAAATTTTTAATTATTCAAAAATTGCTAAGTTCGGTTTTACGATCTGGATGCTTTTGCATCTCTCTGGCGGAAGTTTTTATGTAAATGGGACAAAACTTTATGATTTAATTTTAATTCCAATATTAGGCGAACCTTTTAATTTTTTAAAATATGATCAGTTTGTTCATTTTTTCTGCTATGTTGTTCTTACACTTTTTGTCTATGCTATAATTAAAAAAATGAGCAGAAAAGAAACTTCAAAAAAATTAATTGGATTTATTTCTGTCTTGTCTGGAGTTGGAATCGGAGCGTTCAATGAAATAATTGAATTTTTAACCGTTGTATTTTTTCAAGCAACCGGTGTCGGCGGATATTACAATAATGCGTTGGATTTGGTTTTCAATACTCTCGGAGCAATGCTCGGCGCTTGGATTTCTTTAAGAAAATATAAATAATTCTTTAGTAGTAACAAAACAAAAGATTTAAAAACCATTTTTTATTCTTTAGTTTCATGGAAGGAAATGAAACAGATAAAACGATTAGATCTTATCTTAGCATGAGATATGCATTAGAAGTTGTTGAAGATACGAATAGTTTAGGTTTAAATGTAAAGGGGTTAGAAGTTTTGCTAACTCTTGGAAATTGTCCTGAAGGACATTTTACTGAGAAAAATCTTGGAGAAACTTTTGGATATAGTCCTTCTACTGTTTCAGATCTAGTTAAAAGTTTAACTGAAGCAGAAGTTGTTAAAAAATTACCATTTAGAACAGGAGTATTAAGAAGAGGAAAAATTGAACTGACAGATAAAGGAAAAGAAGCTTATAACAAATTATCTGAACGTCTTCTAAAAGCAGTTGGTGAAGATCCATTTAGTAGATTAGTAAATGACTCTTTTTAATCTTTCAAAAAATTCCTCAATTTCTTTTTTCTTGATTAGAATTGTTTTAAATTTTTTTACTCCAAAACATCCTGCTTTCATATTTTTATTTTTGTAAATATCTTTTCCCTTGAACCAATGAATTTCGACATCGGATTTATTATCTCTCCAGTCCTGACTTTTGCTTGCGCAAAAAATCGCTGACTCTTTTCTGTCTTTTGCGTTTGTTGTTTTTGATTTAATATTTACAAACGGGCTTCCTGGTTTTGCAGTATGAAAAACATTTTCGTAATTTTTTATTTGTTCAACTAATTCTTCATTATTTTCTGCTGACTTTCCTGCTAAAACAATTTTTCCCGACGAGGTTTTAAATTCTCTGAATTTCATTTTAATTTAAAGGTTTTATTTCAAAAATATCTTCTTCTGACCAAGAAGTTGTTGAGTATTCATATTTTTTTCCTTTTTTATTTGTGGCCTGAACAAATCTTGCTGAACCATGATCTTTTTTTTCTGATTCCCCATTAATTAAAAATGCCTCGTTAAATTTTTCTGAAAATTTCAATTGAGAACAAAATTTTTTAAATTCTTTTTCAGTTACTTCTTTTCCGTCGATAATAAAAACCTTTTTCATTTTCCCCTCCTTTCAAAAGTTCAAATAAAATCACGTCATAATATTTTCCTTCAAATAATTTATCTCTTTTTTGTACACCTACTTTTCTAAAATTAAATTTTTTTAAAATATTAATTGATATTTTATTGGATTTAATTACATATGCAGAAAGTTTATTTAATTTTAAATTTTCAAAACTAAATTTAATTATTTTTTCCAATGCTTCTGGAACATAACCCTTTCCGCGATATTTTTTTCCAAGCCAGTAACCGATTTTTGCCTTGCAATCTTCTTTATTAAATCCATAGATTTCAATAATTCCAATAAATCTTTTTGTTTGTTTTAAGACGATCGCAAACGAATGAATTGTTCTTTTTTTGTCAAAATTTTCTATCCTCTCAGAAATTATTCTCTTTGCATCAGATTCTTTGAACGGAAAGGGAATGTACCAATTAAAAAAATTTATATCTTTGTCGTTGCCATGTTCTGCCAATTCTTTACAATCTGTTTTTTTTAAATCTCTTAGAATTAATCTTTTAGTATTCATATCTTCTCCAACTCACTTCCTTTTTCAGTGTCGTTGATTTTAAATCCTAAATTTTTTATTTTTTCTCTTAGTTCGTCTGAAAGTTTCCAATTCTTTTTTTCTCTCGCGAGTTTGCGTTCTTTCGCGAATTTCAAAACTTCAGCAGGAATTTTTAATTTTTCTTTTTCAAATAATTTTAATCCAAAAATTTCGTCAATTTTTTTTATTGTCTGTATTTTTCCTTTTGCGTTTTCGTCGCGAACAAATTTCCACAAAACCTGAATTGCGTTTGGAGTGTTTAAATCATCGTTCATTGCTTTTTCAAATTCAGAAAAATAATTTTCGTTTAGGGTTTTATCTTCGGTAAAATTGGAAATTATTTTTTTTAATCTTTCGTAAGATTCTTTTGAGTTTTCCAGATTCTCAATTGTAAAATTTAATGGTTTTCTATAATGCCCGCTTAAATAAAAATATCTTAAGTGCATGGGGGAAAATCCTTTTTCAATTATGTCCTGAACTTTTAAAATTCCGCCAGAACTTTTTGACATTTTTTTAGAATTGAATTGCAAGAATGAAACATGCATCCAATTTTTCACCAATGGTTTTTTTCCTGTCGCACATTCTGATTGCGCGATTTCGTTGGTGTGATGAACTGGAATGTGATCTTCTCCGCCAGTGTGAATGTCAAATTGTTCCCCTAAATATTTTATAGACATTGCAGAACATTCAATATGCCAGCCTGGCCAGCCCTCGCCCCAAGGAGAGTTCCATTTTAATAAATGATTTTTGAATTTGCTTCCATCCTCGACAAACCACAAAACAAAGTCGCGCGGATTTTTTTTATTTTCATCCACTTTGATTCTTGCTCCTGCTTTTAATTCTTCAAGATTTAATCTCGCGAGTTTTCCATAATCTAAAAATTTTGAAGTATCAAAATAAACATTTCCGTTTTTCCCAATATAAGTATAAGAATTTTTTTCAAGTCGTTTTATTAGTTCAATCATTTCTTTAATGTGTTTTGTTGCCTTGCAAATTATTTCTGGCTTTTCATTATTTAATTTTTCAAAGTCCTCAAAAAAATATTTTGTGTAAAAGTCCGCGATTTCCGACGGGGTTTTGTTTTCTTTTTTTGCTTCTCGTTCGATTTTATCTTCGCCTTCATCCTCGTCGCTGGTTAAATGCCCGACATCTGTCAAG
>CAYVCF010000043.1:0-6549 GCA_964450135.1 Candidatus Woesearchaeota archaeon | reverse complement strand
CTTGTCGCGGTCGCTAAACTGAAAAGACAGAAATTGTCCGACAATTTCTTTATTCGAAAAACTTTTTTTGCCGTCGGTGTTTTTTTAACACAAAAAACAAGCTCCAATTTATTTTCTCCGTCGATGTTTTCTGTTCTCACCAAATCCGCGAATAAATCAAAAAGGATTTGGAGATTTTCTATCCCCCTAAAAAATAGGACATTTTTTCTTGACCAAAAAATCCAATGGATTTTTTGGTTTCAATTTGTTTCGCAGCAAGTTGCGGAGTAACGCAAATTGAAAATAAAAATAGTAAAGATTCATCAAATCTTTTTTTAATTTTTTTAGCGATTAATATTTGTTGCAATTTTTGCATTTAATTCGTTTGTCTTTAATTTGTAAGTTTATTTTTATCGCAAAAACACACTTTCTTCCCAAGAAATACTTGTCTGATAAAACCTTTTTCATTTATATCGTCGTAGTTTTGCTAATTTTTAAGAGAAGTTTGAATAACTCGCATTTTTCTGTCGCAAAAATATTTTTGCAAACTTTATGAAAAATTCCCGACGGCAAAGTTGATTATTTTTTGCATAAATCAAAATTAAATTTCAAAAACCTATTTTTGCAAAGTTCTCTTAAGTAAACAAAAATTATCAAAAGATTTTATCGTCGCTATTATCCTTTCTCTAAATTTCAACAAGAATTATCTTTTCTTTACCTTCTTTTTTCCTTTCTTTGCTTTTGCTAATCTTTTTAATTTAGCAACTTTTGAGACCTTGGTTTTTCTGCTTGCTCCTCTGCAACATTTTATAATTTTCTTTTTTTTCGCAACTTTTTTTATTTTCTTTTTCATTATAAGAGCTGATAGCAGGCTCGGTGAAAAAGTTCCTTAAACACAATCGAATCAATCTTAACCTATCGATTTGTTTTAAAGGTTATCTTTTCGCATCCATCAGAGGCGTGTAAAGTGGAGGTTTCGTTCAGAGAGTTATAGCCTGTTCTCTGAATTAATAGCTGAACACTTGTCAGAGGCGTGAGGATTGCATCCTTTCCAGGACAACCGCTTCTATCAGCATTAAAATAAATAAAAAAAGGTTTTTAAATAATTGTTACCCCTTGAGAATTATTTCATTTAAGTTTTGGCATTATTTTGCTCTTTCTTGCATTTTTTCTTCAAAATTTAGTTCATCTCTTATTTTTTGGTCTCGTAATTTTCTTAAAGATTCTTTAATTTTATCTGATGCCGATCTTGACCCCAAAAAAGCAACTCCCATTGCTACTGCTAAAGAATAATTCGGATTTTCTTTACAAACTTGATACGCCCCCAAGGTAATACTTGCGTATTCTGTTCCTCTAAAAAATTTAATTTCAGATTATATTTTCTTTCTTCCCTTCTTTTCTCGTCGATAGTTATTGTCATTTAATTTTTTCAAAACTATTAATTATAAAGATTATTGTGATGAAAATATTTTTAATAAATTTTTTTCTTCTGATAAAATAAACACAATAATCTTTAAAAGCAGGGGCAACTAAATTTAATTATGGTGAGTGAAATCTGGACAGAAAAATATCGGCCGCTGAAATTTTCAGAAGTTGTTGGACAAGACGGAATTATTCAGAGAATAGAGTCCTTGACAAACTCGCTAAACATTCCTCATCTTTTATTTGCAGGTCCTGCTGGAATTGGGAAATCAACTTTAGCGTTGATAATTGTAAAAGAATTATTCAAAGAAAACTGGAAAGAAAATTATTTGGAATTAAACGCGTCTGATGAAAGAGGGATAAATGTTGTCAGAGAAAAAGTAAAAAATTTCGCGAGAACAAAGTCCCTTGGAAATGTTTCGTTTAAAGTTATTTTTCTTGACGAGGCAGATGCTTTGACACCAGAAGCTCAACAGGCATTGAGAAGAACTATGGAAAATTATTCTTCAACTTGCAGATTTATTTTGTCTTGCAATTATTCAAGTAAAATTATTGATCCAATTCAGTCGCGTTGCGCGATTTTTCGTTTTAAACTTTTGGAAAAAAAAGATGTTGAAAGAGTTATAAAAATGATTTCTGAAAAAGAAAATCTTTCAATTACTCCCGAGGCAATCGAGACGATTTATGAAGGGAGCGAGGGAGATTGTCGTCGAGCAATTAATATTTTGCAATCAACTGCTGCGGTTAGTCCGAGAGTTTCTTTGGAACTTGTTCAGACAATTATTTCAAATGCAAAACCGCGAGACATAAAATTAGTTTTGGACTACGCGCTCGCCGGGGATTTTCAAAGTTCGCGCGAAAAACTTTTAGACATTATGTTGAAAGAATCAATTTCAGGACAAGATGTAATTAAAGCAATTCAAAAAGAAATTTGGAATCTTCCTGTTGAACCCGAGATAAAAGTTAAACTTACAGAAAAAACTGGAGAATCAGAATTCAGAATTGTTGAGGGTTCTGATCCGTTTATTCAACTTCAAGCACTTCTCGCGAGTTTTGTTTTAGCGGGTTTGGGAAAGGAATAAGATGAAAGAAACCTAAGCGGTTTCTTCTCACACATCTTCCCTTTTCTGTTCATGTTAAGCGACATTTCTAAATGCCTCCGGTGATGTCGCATAAAATTTAAAAAAATAGATTGTAAATTAGCGTTATCCAATTTCTTAAAAAGACAAATTTTTAAGCAAGAAATGATTGAAATAAAAGATAAATTAACTTTATTTGGGCACGAAATAATTCTTCCAAAAAATGCGGAAAAATATGCAAATGGAACAATTGATGTTGAAAATAAATTGGAGAAAATTCAATTAGATGTAATTCGTGCATATTTTGAAGAAATAAAAAATACCGACGCTGTTTTGATTATTAACAAAGACAAAAATAATATTCAAAATTATATTGGTGGAAATTCTTTGATTGAAATGGCTTTTGCACATGTTTTAAACAAAAAAATATTTTTGCTTAATCCAATTCCGAAAATGAATTACTCCGACGAGATTGAAGCAATGAAACCAATTATTTTAAACGGAGATTTAAATTTAGTAAATTAAAATTTGATTTGTCGTCGGTAAAATCGTTAAACGAATATTTTGCAAAAAAGTTGAAGACAATTTAAAATTCGCGACTAACTTCATTAAGGAATTTACCCTGGTAACAACTTCCTTAAAATTTTTCGTCGGTCTTTGACAAGAAAAATTTTCAATCAGATGCGATTTTGTCGCCAAATTTCTTTTTCCCCAAAATCGTCTAGCGACAGATTTTTCGCGAGAAAAAATTAATGCATAACAAATTTTAACTCGGTGTTCTCGTAATTTTTTAAATTAGGTTTTCAATTCTTTTTTAGTTTTGAAATTGTGAGCAAAGTTTTTCAAATCCTAAAAACCCAAAATATATTTTCTCTCCACAAGAATTTTAAATAGAAAAATTGTCAAAAAATTATGTTTATTCCAAGAGAAGAAATGTATGAACGAGGTAATGAACTAATTGGTGCGATTAACCGAGATTATCAAAACGCCCTTCAAGAAGGTTTCTTAGATGATTCAAGAGTCGTTAAAAGAATAAAAGAAGATTTAAGTTCCGTACAAAATGTTTTACAATTATTAGGCGATACTTCTTGTTCTGTTTTTTTTGCTCCTATGTTTGAATCCACTTTAAGAACACTTGAACAAAAATATTTATTTAGACAATCTGTATAATGCAATCACTATAAAATAATCCTCAAAGGTTATAAAGTAAAAAAGATTTTTCTTTTGATGATATCTTGGACTGAAAAACATAGACCGTCGTGTTTTGTCGACGTGAAAGGACAGGAAGTTGCTATTGAAAAAATAAAAAAATTTATTTTGGAATTTCCGAACAAGAAAAAAGCAATGATTCTTTATGGTCCGCCTGGAACAGGAAAGACAACTTTGGCGCATGTTTCTGCAAAAGAAAATGATTCAGAAATTTTTGAATTAAACGCGTCTGATTTTAGAAATAAGGAAAACCTCGACGAGAAATTAAAACCCGCATTAGAACAAATGTCTTTAAGTAAAAAAACAAAAATAATTTTAGTTGATGAAGCAGACGGGATAAGCGGTTATTATGACAAGGGAGGAATTCCAGAATTGGTGAGATTAATTGAAGACGCGAAATTTCCAATAATAATTACTGCGAACGATGTTTGGAATAAAAAACTTGCGCCAGTTAGAAGCAAATCAGAAATGGTTGAACTAAAAGAAATTGACTACCACACAATTAAAGAAACTTTGTTATGTGTTTTGAAAAAAGAAAATATTTTAATTCACCCGACGATATTAACTGAAATTGCAATTAAATCAAAGGGGGATTTGCGCGCTGCGATAAATGATTTGCAGTCAGCTTCAAAATTAGAAGATTATAGCAAAATAATTTTTGACGAGAGAAATACTGAAATAAATATTTTTAATGCTCTAAAACAAATTTTTAAAACAAAACCTTCAAACGAACTCTTGAATGTTTTTGATTCTGTGAAAATGCCGATTGATGATATAATTTTATGGGTTGAAGAAAATATTCCTACAGAATATCGCGGAAAAGAACTCGCGCGTGCCTATGATTTGCTTAGTAAAGTTGATTTATTCAAGGGAAGAATTTACAAACAGCAATACTGGAGATTTTTGGTCTATGAAAATATTTTTTTAAGTTATGGAATTTCAGCGTCAAAGAAAACTCCGAAAACAGGATTTACTTCTTACAAAAAACCGACGAGGATTTTGAAAATCTGGATGAACAATCAGAAAACAGCGAAAAAAATTTCAATTGCAAAAAAATACGCGTCGCATGTTCACATTGGAGAAAAAAGAGCAAACCAAGAATTTGGGATTTTAAAACAAATAATTCTCTCAAATCCAAAAATTCAGCAAGAACTGAAATTAGACGAAGAAGAGATTGAATATTTGAAGAGATGAAAAGTTAGTTGGATTGCCTTGAATACCTTTTTGAAAAATTATAGATTAAAACAGAAAGGATTCCTAAGATTATCGCATCTAAAAAATCGCGACCATAGTCAATAACATTCACTATTTTTTTGTCTTGACTATGTCAAGGAACTTCATCAAATTCAAGTATTCAGTTCCTTGAACATCCAAAAGTCCCAAACAAAACTTAAAGGACTTTTTGATTTAGGAAAAGATTTTTGCTTTTCCTATAACTTTAATTCATGATTTCAAAGATTAAAAATATTTTTTAATTTTCCCTCAACAAAATTTAAATATCCCTTTTCCCTGTATTTTTTATGATTGACATAAAGTTGATTAGGGAAAAACCAAAATTAGTTAAGGAAAATATTAGGAAAAAATTCAAAGACGAAAAACTTCCTCTTGTTGATAAAGTCAGAAAGCTCGACGAGGAATGGAGAAAATTAAAATTTGAAGAAGATAAATTAAGAAGCGGAAGAAATACAATCTCTAAAGAAATTTCAGAGGCAAAAAAATTAGGAGATTCAAAAAAAGAAAAAGAACTTTTGAAAAACGCAAAAGAAATTCCAGAAAAAATCGCAAAGAGCGAACAAAAAAGAAAAGAACTTGAACAAGAAATTAAAGAACTGATGATGAAAATTCCAAACATAATTCACTCTTCTGTTCCAATTGGAAAGTCGGACAAAGACAATGTTGAAATAAGAAAAATCGGGGAGCCAAAAAAATTTGATTATGAAATCATAAATCACGCCGAACTTGCTGAAAAACTTAACTGCGTTGATTTTGATTCTGCGCGCGAAATTTCTGGGAATGGATTTTATTTTTTGAGAGGGGACTTGGCTTTGTTGCACGCGTCAATGTTGGCGTTCGCAAGGGATTATATGATTAAAAAAGGATTTGAATATGTTCTTCCGCCGTTTATGATTAGAAGAAAAGTCGTTGAGGGCGTAATGAGTTTCGCAGAAATGGATGTGATGATGTATAAAATTCAAGACGAAGATTTGTATTTAATCGGAACTTCTGAGCATTCCATGATAGGCAGATTTATTGACAAAGTTTTGCAGAGCAAACAACTCCCTATTACATTAACAAGTTACTCGCCGTGTTTTAGAAAGGAAGTCGGCGCGCATGGAATTGAAGAAAAAGGTTTTTACAGAGTTCATCAATTTGAAAAACAAGAAATGATTGTAATTTGCGAACCAGAAGATTCTTACACTTGGTATGACAAAATGCAACAATTTACCATTGATGTTTTTAGAGAATTGGAAATTCCTGTCAGAGTTTTGGAATGTTGTTCTGGAGATTTAGCAGATCTAAAGGCAAAATCCTGCGATATAGAGGCGTGGTCTCCAAGACAGAAAAAATATTTTGAAATCGGCTCTTTAACAAATATGGAAGAAGCGCAAGCAAGAAGATTAAACATAAAAATTGACAACGGAAAAGAAAGATATTTCGCGCACACTTTGAACAACACAGTTCTTGCTTCGCCGAGGGCATTAATCGCGTTCATGGAAAATCATCAAGAAAAAGACAGCTCAATAAAAATTCCAAAAGTTCTTCAATCATATATGTTGGGAAAGAAAAAAATTGAAGTGAAAAAAATGGTGATTAGGTCAATTCCGCACTAAACTGTCTTCCTTACAATACAAATATCAAT
>CAYVCF010000042.1:0-6724 GCA_964450135.1 Candidatus Woesearchaeota archaeon | reverse complement strand
AATAAATTGTCTTTTGTGAGATAATTTTAAATACATCTTTCTGTTAAAATAATTATGAAGAAATCTGAGCAAGGAATAACCGCAAAAAAAAATGAAAATTTTTCTGAATGGTTTGCGCAGGTTGTTCAAAAAGCAGAACTCGCGGACTATACTTCTGTATCTGGATGCATTGTTTATCGTCCCCGTGTCTATTCAATGTGGGAAAAAATAATTCAAGAGACAGATAAATTATTTAAAAAAATCGGGGTTCAAAATTCTTATTTTCCGTTGCTGATTCCAGAAAGTTTGTTTGCAAAAGAAGGGGACTTTGTAAAAGGATTTGCTCCTGAAGTCGCGTGGGTTACTCAGGGGGGAAATACAAAACTTGGAGAAAAACTTGCGATTCGTCCGACGAGCGAAGCAGTAATGTATGAATCGTATTCAAAATGGATTCGTTCTTGGAGAGATTTGCCACTTTTACTAAATCAGTGGAACAATGTTGTGAGATGGGAATTTAATAATCCAATTCCTTTTTTCAGAGGGCGAGAATTTTTGTGGAATGAACTTCATACTTGTTTCTCTACGGAAAAAGAAGCATTGGAGCACGGAGAAAAAGTTATGGAGGCATATAAAAAAATTACAGAGGATTTAATGGCGATTCCAGGAATTTATGGAATGAAAACAGAAAGAGAAAAATTCGCTGGCGGAGTTTTTTCAAAAAAAGTTCACACTTATCTTACAAATGGAAAAGTTTTGGAAGGAACTTGTTTTCACCACGACGGACAAAATTTTGCAAAGGCTTATAACATAAAATTTAAAGATGAAAATGAAAAAGAGAAATTTGCCTGGCAAAACACTCACGCGATTTCAACAAGAATGTTGGGGGGAATGATTGCATTACACTCCGACGACAAAGGCCTGGTTGTTCCGCCAAAAATCGCGCCAAATAAAATTGTAATTGTCCCAATATTTTTTGAAAAAAATAAAAAAGTTTTAGATGAGGCAGAAAAAATAAAAAAAGAACTTTTTGAATTTGAACCTTTGTTAGATAAAAGATTAGAAGTTACGCCTGGCTGGAAATTTAATGAATGGGAATTAAAAGGAATTCCTTTGCGACTTGAAATCGGACCAAAGGACTTAGAAAAAAAACAAGTTATCGTCGTGAAAAGAAATACAGGAGAAAAAATTCAACTAAAGATAAAAACTTTGAAAAATGAAATTCCAAAAATTTTAGAAAAAATGCAAAAAGAATTATTTGAAAAAGCAGAGAAACTTTTGAAAGAAAATATTTCAAAAACAGAAAATAAAAAAGAAATGATTAAACTAATTAAAGATAAAAAAATTGTGATTGTTCCTCTGAAGAATGATAAAACTTCTGAGGAAATTTTAAAATCTGAAACAGGCGGAGCAAAGGTCTTATTTATTGATCCAGAAAAAACTTCTGTGAAAAATAAGAAATGCATTATTTCTGGAGACAACGCAGATTACTGGGTTTATGTTGGAAAGAGTTATTAAGATTTTAAGAGGAATGTTTTTATAGTTTGAAAAAAGTAAAATACTATGAAAAAAAAGAGCCCCACAAAAATAATAGAAGAAGATAAAAATAAAGAATATGAAATTGGTTTCGCTAGAAGTCCCGGGCAAGAATTCATTCCAGCTTATAGTGAAGCTCTGTTAAGTCCCATATCAGTAAAATTTAAAAAAAGCCTTTTACCCAAATCAGATAAATATACTACAATACATACCCATCCCATCAGAGAGCAGAATTTAGGAGTTACAACAAAAAAAAGAGAAACTATTCCTGGTTTTGAGGATTTATATAAAACTGATGTGGACACACTTTTTTCTTCTTTTCCAAGTATAAGAGATATTCATTGTTTATTAGATAGAAAGAACGAAAAAACTTGTATTGTTGCTCAAAGGGATATTGGAACAGGCAAGATAGGAGGATATTTTTTCTTAAGGAAAACTAAGAAAACTCCTGAAGATTTTCCAACATTTCATGAAAGACACGAATTTCCTAATGATTTAAAAGGTTATAAACAATATAAAGAACAAGATGAGCTATATGAAAATCACCCCCTTATAAGAGAAATAACTCTTCTAGAAAAAGATTTTGAAGATAAACAAGAGGCTCTTTTTAGAAACCCTGAAGAAAGAAAAAGTTATAATATCACTACATTCATGAATACACTACAAAAATATGGAATCCAATTTAGGGCTGTTCCAAATAGCGGATACGAATACATCCCTGGAGCAGGTTTCTTACCTACTCAACAAAGAACTTTAGAGCAAAAAGCTTTTGCAACAGCGTCGGTGATTGGAATAATTTCTGGAATTTTTTTTCTGTCTAATTTTTCTAAAAGTTTTCAATTATCTCCTGAAATTTTTTCTTCAAGTTCTGTGAATTTTAATTTTTGGTTAGGAATTATTTTAATTCTTATTGGAATTTTTGCTGGAATTTTTTGGTATAAGAAAAGAAAATAGAAATCTATTTAAATGGGTTTTTTGTATCATAACTATATACCCCCTAGGCTTGCACCGCAAACCTAGGTTTTATTTTTCTCTAAAGATTTATTAATTTGTTTCTTGTTATGTTTAAATGGAAAAAGCAAAAGAGAAAAAGAGAGTTATTGTTTTTATTGATGGGAGCAATTTATATCATATTGTTAAAAAATTACTTCCTGACAAAAAGCCAAATGATTTTAATTTTGAAAAGTTTGTTAAATATTTGGCAGAAGATAGAGATTTGATTAGAACTTATTACTACAATGTTCCTTTAGATATGATGCAAGATTTAGACAGCTATATGAAACAACAAAGATTTTTTGATAGGATAAAAAGAATTCCTAATTTTTCTTTTGTTCTATGCAGATTGCAGAAGAAAAAATCTGGAGGTAAAATAACTTATGAAGCTAAAGAAGATGACATTCACCTCGCTGTTGATATGGTTAAACTCGCATATAATGATGCTTATGATATCGCAATATTAGTTTCTAGCGACGGAGATTTTGTTCCAGCAATTCAGGCTGTTAAAGAAAAAGGAAAAAATGTTGAGAATATTGGATTTGAAAATAAATTTTCTTATCATTTACAACAAGAATCTGATA
This sequence comes from Candidatus Woesearchaeota archaeon, assembly GCA_964450135.1. GTDB lineage: Archaea > Nanobdellota > Nanobdellia > Pacearchaeales > GW2011-AR1 > CAYVCF01. Next base: position 3,635 of record CAYVCF010000042.1, on the reverse strand, counting down.
AGTTTGTAAAGTTGAAGAAAGAAGTTGTTAAAGAATTTTTCAGTTAGTCGTGATTTGCAAATTTTTTAATTATAATTATCTTAGTATTCTTTTTATCGTCGACAAATTCATTTTTTAATCTCTTCCAAGAGACATGACTTGGTTTTCCATTTCAAGAGTCATCGCCATTATTTGTCCGAGCTCTTGCTCAAGATATTCTATTTCAGTCATTTGTTGACCTCCTTTCTCAAAATTTTTTATTTTCATGCAAAGTTTTCTACTGAAAACAAGCAGACAGAAAATCTTTTCCAAAAATTTTCTGTATTTTTTAATTCTAAATTAGAAGAATAACCTGCTAATTTAGAACCAAAGCTCTAATTTAGTAGGGTTTAATTGAAGTATAGACTAAGCAAAAACATTCAAACCATTTATGACTTAGTCCATTCATACAAAGAAAAGAACTTGCTTGTTTAAATATTTTTCTGTGGTAGAATATAGATTTGAAATAACAATAAATAAACTTTTGCAGATAAAAATAATTGTAAAGATACTTTTATTAATTCTATTTTACAAATTAAAATTGTGAAAAAAATTTGCGTTAAAAAATCAAAAATATGCGGAAGAGGAATTTTCGCAAAAGAAGCAATAAATTCTGGAACAAAGATAGGAATTTTCAAGGGAAAAATAATTTCAGAAACAAAAAATAATCTTAAAAAATATTCTGATTACTTATTATCAATAAGCTATACAAAAGCGATTCTTGTAAAAAATGATCTTAAATTCACAAATCATTCTTGCGATCCAAACTGCGGGGTTAAAGATGGAATAATTCTTACTGCGATTAAAAACATAAAAAAAGGAGAAGAATTAACTCTTGATTATAGCACAATTACTTATGATTATAAAATGAAATGTTTTTGCAAAAACAAAATTTGTCGAGGGGAAACAAGAGGATATAAATGTCTAAACAAAAAGCTAAAGAAAAAATATCTTGGATTTATTTCGCCATTTTTGTTAAAGAAACCAAAATAAAATTTAAATTATTCTAAATAAATTCCAGGTCTTCCTGGTTTTACTTTCCCAGATTTATTTTCAGGATCATATTTTGCCTTATCATTTACAGCAAAAATTTTTATTTCAAAATTAATTTTCTTTTTTATCATTTCCCAATTAGAAGAATAAGTTTCAAGTTCATTCGGCAAAACATAAACAAAAATTTTTGATTTTTTCTTGCCTGTTTTTTCTTCAACAATTTTTGCAACATGCGAAATGTCCTCAATTAATTTTTCCACTGCTTTTTCTTGTATCTCAAATGTTACATCTATCTTTTTCTCATCGACAACTGGCCATTTTTCTAAAGAAATAAAATTTTCATTTCCTAATTTTTCCCAAAGTTCTTCTGCAATATGCGGACAAAAAGGAGAAAGCAATTTTAAAAATTTTTCCAAAACTTCCTGACTTTCTTCTTCAGAAAAAACAGAAAATAATTCTCTTATTTTTATTATCGCAAGATTGTATTGAAAGACCTCTATCTGATTTGTAATATCTTTTATTGTGCTGTTTAATTTGCTTTCTGTTTTAGAATTTGATTTTTTGATTTTCACATTTTCAAAATATTCAAAAATTTTTTTAATAAATTTCAAACTTCCTTTAATTCCTTCTTCATTCCAGTCGCGCGGTTTGTCTGGCGCAGCAAGAGATAGCAAGAAAAATCTCGCAGTGTCAATTCCATATTCTTTTGAAACCCCGTCGGGATTTATCACATTTCCTTTTGATTTTGACATTTTAATTCCGCCTTCTCCATGAAGCATTCCTTGATGAAATAATTTTTTAGCTGGCTCATTGAAATTAATCACTCCAAGTTTATGAAGAAATTTTGTATAAAATCTGAAAAAAATTAAATGCATACAAGAGTGTTCTGCTCCGCCAATATACATATCAATCGGGCACCAGTAATTTGCTTTTTTAGAATCAAAAATTTTTTTATTATTTTTCGGATCACAATATCTCAAGAAATACCACGACGAATTTACAAAAGTGTCCATTGTATCTGTTTCTCGTCGAGCTTTTCCACCGCACTTCGGGCATTTTACATTTATCCACTCCTCGTTTGTTTCAAGAGGATTTCCTTTTCCAAATTTTACTTTTTCAGGAAGTTTAATAGGCAAGTCCTTTTCAGGAACAGCGACGATTCCGCACTTTTCACAATTAATCATCGGTATCGGAGTTCCCCAATATCTTTGACGAGAAATACACCAGTCCTTTAATTTAAAATGAAAAGTTTTTCTTCCTAAATTTTTATCAACTAAAAATTTCGTGATTTCTTCAATTGCTTTTTTATTTTCAAGTCTATTAAACTTTTCCGAATTAATTAATTTTCCCTCGCCTGTAAACGCGCGAGTTTCTGTGATTTTTCCGTCAATAACTTGTTTAATTTTTATCTTGTATTTTTTCGCAAATTCAAAGTCTCTTTGGTCGTGTGCAGGAACCGCCATCACCATTCCGCAACCATAATCAGCGACGACAAAATTGCCTGCATAAACTGGAATTTTTTCTTTTGTCAAAGGATTAATTGCATAACTTCCTGTGAAGACCCCCTCTTTTTCCATATTTTCTAATTCTTTTTCAGAAACACTTTTTAATCTTTTCAAAAATTTTTCAACTTCTTTTTTTTGTTCTGATGTGACTAATTCAAAAAGTTTTTCGTGTTGCACAGAAACAACCATGAATGTAACTCCGAAAATCGTGTCAGGTCTTGTTGTAAAAATTTTCCATTTTTCTTTTTTTCTTAAAGGCGTTTCAATTTCAAAATCAATTTCAGTGCCATAAGATTTTCCAATCCAATTTTTTTGCATCGCGATTGTTTTTTGTGGCCATTCCAAATGTTTGTGTCCTTCTAATAATTCTTCTGCATAATCTGTAATTTTAAAAAACCACTGATTCAAATTTTTAATTTCAACTTCGCTTTCACATCTTTCACATTTTCCTCCTTGTGCCTGCTCGTTCGCCAAAACAGTGTTGCATTTTGGGCACCAATTAACTGAAGAAATTTTTTTGTAAGCCAAATTTTTTTCAAACATTTTAAAAAATATCCACTGGTCCCATTTATAATAATTCGGATCTGCAGTGCTGACGATTCTGCTCCAGTCATAAGAAAGTCCGAGGGATTTTTGCTGTCTGATATAATTTTTAATTGCTTTTTCTGTATAATCTTTTGGATGAGTTCCAACTTTAATCGCGGCATTTTCAGCAGGAAGCCCGAGCGCGTCATAACCCATCGGATGAAGAACATTAAACCCGTTCATAATTTTAAATCTCGTGAAAACATCACCGATAGTATAATTCAACGCGTGCCCCATATGAAGCCCATCTGCCGACGGATAAGGAAACATTTCAAGAACATAAAATTTTTTTTTCTTTGGATTTTCATCAACTTCAAAAATTTTTTCTTTCTCCCATTTATTCTGCCATTTTTTTTCTATTTTTGCAAAATCATATTCCATATTTTTATTTGTAATTTCAAGTTTAAAATTGTTGCGATAAAATTATAGTAAAAATATCTTCTTAGAACAACAATTCTTTTAAATAGTCTTTTGTTTTTTTGCTCTGTCCGGATTGAGTAAATCTCAATCTTGCAAAAAATAAAAATTTGTTTT
>CAYVCF010000041.1:0-6815 GCA_964450135.1 Candidatus Woesearchaeota archaeon | reverse complement strand
TAAAACCAAATTGTATAAATAAATTTAGGCCGCCATCGCATAATGGTATTGCATCCGGCTTGAGACCGGAGCCCTTTTGGGCTTCCCCGTTCGATTCGGGGTGGCGGCGTTTATTTGGGATTGAAAATCCCAACAATTCCCCAGAATTGAATTGGTTAAATTCAAATAAATTTCTTGCAAAGCAATCCCGTTTGATTTGAGTTTTTACACTTGCATTTATTTGTGAATGAAATGAACGTCGTTGAGCGAGTGTGAAGACGAACAGGGGTGGCGGCGTTATAAAATTGAATGAAATGAAAAAGGAATTTTAATCATGGTTCTCGGTAAAATAAAAAAATAAAATTATCGAAGACAAATTTTATTTTTCTCTCTTTTCAAAAAATTCTAAAACTCTTTTGTCAGGACTTAAAACAAAAACATGGTCATCTTTGAATCTTAACGCGCGATAAACTTTTTGCAGAATTTCTCGCAGGGCTTTGTCTTTGTAAAATTCCCAATAATATTCTGGATTTGTTTTGCTTAAAATTTTCCAAAATGCATCTTTAACATTTGGGTAAGGGAATTTCGTGAACACGACGCTGTTGCATTCTTCTCCAGGAAAATCCATTCCTCTTGAAGCGCGAGTTGAAAATAAAATTTCAATTTCCTTTTTTTTAAATTTCTCAATTTGTTTTCCTGTTTTGTCTTTTTCCTGAATCTCGTATAATTCTTCTCGTGAAATTAAATTTTTCAATTCAAACATTTCAATTTCTTTTTTATTCGGTAAGTCGGTAAATGTTTGAATATGAACAAGGCAGGGTTTTTTAGAAATTTCCAGAGATTTGTCAAGGGCTTTTAAATATTCTTCGCGCGAATGTTTGTTGCTAGAAAAATTACTATACTTGCAGTCAATTTCCAAACCGGTTTTTAAAATTTCTATTTCGCCCTGCTGTTTTGTTTCAGCTTCAATTTTTATATAATTTTCCAAACCAAAAACTTTTTTCAAAACCTCGTCGCTGTGTAAAGTTCCTGACATTAAAACTACAATTTTATTTTTGTCTAACATTTTTTTAAAACGCTTCGCGAGATTTGTTGTCACGATGCTGGCGCGAATTGAATTATCTCTTTTGCTAAATGTGACATAAGAATCGTCAAAAAAATCTTTGAACATTCTCGCGGTATCTTCAATTTCAAAAAGATAACTTTCCTCGTCGACATCTTGCAAAAATTCAGAACTTTTTAAAAAAATTTTTAATATGTCGTAAAGTCCTGTTTCTTTTAGAGGGATTATTTCTTCGTTTTCTATTGATTGAATTGTCCGCGGATTTTTTTTAAGATGATTTATTATTTCCTGAATCTCCTTGACAACTAATTCTACTTCTTCATTAAAACTATAAACCTGTGTTAAAGATTTTTGCAGTCGGTCAATATTTATTGTTCTCTCGTTTGAAAATTTGTCCAAAAAATCATCGCATTCGTCAATAATTTCAACTTCTGTTTTTGGTTTTCTATTCATTGCCGACTCCAATAAATATTTTAGAGAATTAAAAACAAGCACATCAGCGTCGATATAAGAATTAAATTGCTCGTAAAATTTGCAACCCGGTTTTCTCTGATAAAAAATAAATTTTGTTTTTTCTAAACCTTCGTAAGTTCTTTGCTTCGCGTTTTCAAAAATTTTTAGTTCATATTTTTCTGGAAAAACAGGGCTCCAATAAGGGCACGCAGGAGCAACAGAAACTCTTTTTATATCGTGAATTGTATTAAAATTTTTTGGATTGACTTTTTTGTTTTGTTTTAGATATTCTTTTAATTTGTAAAGATTTTTTTCTTTGATTTCTATTTTGCACGGCAAATCATCTCTGTCTGCTGACTGATCTTTTTTTCTTTCTTGCGCTTTTAATTCTGCGACACCTTCAAAAATGTCATGAAGTTTTGAATCAATTTCTTTTTTTATAAGAGGGATTATTTTTGAATTGTCCTCGACAAATTTGCATTTGTGATTTTTTCTTCCAGTGATGACACTGATTTTTAATTTCTCGCCATTTTGTTTTTTTAGAAATTTATTTGACTCATAATCTTTTTTGTATTGTTCTTGCAAATTTTTTATTGGAACTACGATGCTGGTTTTTCCTAAATTTTTTGCAATGTTCAGAGCAATCGCGCTTTTTCCTGTTCCGCAAACTCCGTGGATAAAAATTATTTTATAACCATTTTTAACCGCGTCGAGAACTTCTTTCACAACATCTTCTTGGGACTTTTGATTTGAAAAACAAAGCGGTTCTAAAAATTTTTCTTCGTCGTTAACTTTTTTGTAAAGAGACCAAGTCATAGAAAAGAAATTGTAAAAGAAGTTATAAAGATTATTGTGAGGAGACCCCTAAGCGGTTTCCCAGAAATTTCAAAACCAAAAAGAAAATTTTTGAGAGAATCGCTTAGGTTTCAACTTTCATGCGATATCCACCGGGGGCATAAAAAAATATCGCTTAATCGCAAAAAAAAAGGAGATAAAAAAACCTCTTAGGTTTAACTTCTATGTGGCATCATCGGAGGCATAGAAAATGCCACTTAACATGAACAGAAAAGGGAGATTTCTAAAAACAGAGAAAATATCCCGACGGATTTTCTATGTCCCAAAAATTTCAAGAAGAAATTAAAAATTTTTGAGAGAACCGCTTAGGTTTAACTTCTATGTGGCATCATCGGAGGCATAGAAAATGCCACTTAACATGAACAGAAAAGGGAGATTTCTAAAAAGAACCGCTTAGGTTCTTTTTATTGGTTGCAAAACAAATTCAGGTCTTGCAAAAATTTCTTTTTCTTTAGAAATTCTGTAAATACCAATGAGAATATCGTTTGAAAAAATACAAATTTTTTTCCCAATTTCTAAATCCGAAAATTTTTTATCAACGTCTTTTTTGAAAAGAGGTTTCCCATTAAACAATTTCTTTATTTCTTCTTTTTTCACCTCAACAACCTGATAAATTTCAGAAATTATTTCTCCAGGAATAATTATTTTTCTAAGAGGTTCTTCATTTCCATTTTCAAACTCTTGAATTGCGTTTTCCAATTCATATAATTTTACACTCGGATATTTTTTGTCATCTTCTGAAAAAATTCCGGCTCGGATTCTTCTAAGTTCTAACATATGCGCGCCGATTTTTATTTTCAATTTGGATGAATTCTCTGTAGATTGTTGCGTTGCCAAATTGAAAAGATAGAAATTGCCGGTTTGCGTAGCAAAAAAATTTGCGCAAGGTTCTTTAACTTGTTGCGATTGAGATGCGCAAATTTTAGGCAATTTCTTTATTTCATCTCCTAAATCTGAAATTAATTTTCTTATATAAGTCCCGCCTTCAACTTCTGTTAAAAATAAAATTTCTTTTTCTTCTTTTTCCAACAATTCAAATTTTTTTACTTCTCTTTCTCTTTCTGCTCTTTTGACTCTTGAACGAACTGGAGGTAATTGTGTAATTTTCCCCAAGAATTTTTCATTTATTTTATTTTGTATTTCTTCAAGAGAAATGTCGTCGTGAATTCGCATAATTCCAACATATGTCTTGTCATGCCCGATAAAAAATCCTGTTAATTTGCACGCGCGATTCAACGCAATTGGAAGAACTCCTGTAACTTTTGGATCAAGAGTTCCAAAGTGAGATGTCTTTCTAATCTTCAAAATTTTTCTTACAAAATCAGAAACATTAAATGACGTCGGTCCAGATGGTTTGTCAATATTTATAATTCCAAATTCCAAAAGTTCTTGAATTGTTTTTTTGGATTTTATTTCATCAATATTTTTCATCTTCTCGTCTGTAATTTAATTTCACCTTCCAATTTCTTCAATTTTTCTAAATAATAATTCTCTTGATTCTGGAAATTCAAAATGTCTCGTCGACAAGACATCTGTTAATTCTCTTGGCAATTCTTTAGAATATTCAGTTTGAATTATATAACTTTCTCTATTCATTTTTATTTAGCCAATTGTTGACAAAGGTAAGACATCTTCTTTGATTGCTCCAAGTTAATTTCTTAAGAGCGTCGCCGAATTCTGCAAATTCATAACCTTCGTGTTCTTTTTTATCTAATTTTATTTTACTCGGTAATTTTTTTACTCCGACTGCGTAAAGCGAATAGGTCTGTCCTGTGATTCCTCTTCTGTCAGGATATTTTTTGTCATATTTATATTTTCCAGAAACAGGAAATTTTTTTATTTCTCCGACGACATTTAGCCCTGTTTCTTCTTTTAATTCTCGCTGGACCGCCTGAATCTCATTCTCTCCTTTTTTCATTCCGCCTTTTGGAAATTCCCAGCCCCTCCAGTGAAGTTTTCGTTTTAATAATAGATAAAAATTTTTTTCATTTTCGCGAAAATAAACAACCGCGAAAACTGCTGGCCGATATATTTCTTTTAACATAAAATTTGTTAGAATTTTCTATTTTTAAATCTAGTTATTCTTGAAAAATCTAAACATTAAAAAAATCACAATAATTCTTAAAAACTTGTTTTGATTATTAGCGATACAAATGAAAAATAAAATATTAATCTCTTTCAGCTTGATGTTGCTTGTGCGGGTTTTAATTGGAGTTACAATAATTGAGACACTTACTGCAAGATATGAATTGTTAAAACATTTTGTCCCGATGATTGTCATCTCAGGGTTTTTCACATTTCTCGTAGCTGTTGTGCTATTTATCTACGGGGTAATTAGCAATTTAAAATAATCTTAATTTTATTTCTCTCCCCAACACACCAGAGCTCGTCTTAATTCTTTGTGAAATTTAGAATATTCGTTTAAAGTTTTGTGTTTCATAACAGCGTCAACAGCTTGTCGCATTGCAATTGCTCCTGCTCTACTTCCGTCAGGGTGTCCGTGAATTCCTCCGCCTGCTTGAATTGCTAAATCTTTTCCTAAATTTTTTATCAAAAACGGAACATGTCCTGGATGCAAACCCCCAGAACTCACAGCCAAAACAGATTTTATTTTTCCCCAATTTTGTTCAAGTCGTTTTTTTGTATGTCTAACAAAATGTTTTTCAATTTCTTCTTCAATTTCTTTTATGTCTTGAATTTTTCCCTCGAGCTTTCCGATTCCTGTTCCAATGTGAATTTGATCAACGCCGATTAATCTTGCGAAGTCCGCGAGCACCATCATTGAAATTCCTTGCTCTGGATTTCTATCAAACGCAGCGTGCATTGCGCGATGCGCGTGAATAATTAATTTAAAATTTGCATTTCTCAAAGTTTGCAATGCAGCCCAACCAGCAGTAATGATATCTATCATAATATATTTACTTCCTAAGTCCTGCGCGAGTTGTGCGCGTTTTATCATCTCATTTGTTTCAGCAGTTACATTAACCATATAGCCCTTTTTCTCTCCTGTTTCTTCTTCAGATTGATTTGCTTTTTCCAAAGTTCGCGCGAGTCGTTCTTCAAATTCATTAAATCTTTGCGACGACAAATTTTCGTCGTCTTTAACTAAATCACATCCACCAACCCAGGACTCATATGCGGACTGAGCGTGATGTTTTGTATTTAGCCCAAGTTTTGGTTTTATAATTGTTCCGACGAGCGGACGGTGTTTTACATTCATTACTTTTCTAATTCCTTCAATCCCAAATCTCGGGCCCTTAAAATTATTTAAAATGCTTTTTGGAAAACTCACATCTTCAAGACGAATTGATTCAACCGCGTTCATCCCCATAATATTTCCAGCTATCGAAGACAAAATGTTAGGAACATTTGAATATTCAAAAAGTTCTTGCGGGTATGCAATAGCAACAATATTTTTTCTAATTGAGAAAACTTTTGCGCGCAATTTTTTTACATATTCTTGCCCAGGCACTTTTGTCCAAGTTCCAACAGATGATTCAAGCGCGACTATGTTTGACGCTTTTTCAATTGAGAGTCCTTTTGCAGGATGAATTTTAAAAAGACAAATCAAATCTTTTCCATGCGGACGATATTTCAAGTCAACAAATTCTAAATTTTTTTCTCCCATCTTTTTTAAAATAAATTCTAAGAAGTTTATAAATCTTTTTTGATGAAGAAAATTTTTAATATTAAACTCCGAGCGTCAAGATTAAAATCGCGACTAACTTCATTTAAGGAATTTATATCCTTAACAACTCCCTAAAGATTTTTCCTTAACGAAGTTTGGAAAAATTTTCAAACAAATGCGACGAGAGTTTTCGCGAAGTCGCATAATTAAAATAAATTTTCTCTTCAAAAACTTTCCCCCAATCACTTCTTTTTCCTATCCGCTTTCTTCTCCAACCCACCAGTCCAATTCAGGAATTTCTGCGTTGATGTTTTTGTTGTTGCAGTAACCCTTTGTAAGAAGATAAAAAATTAATCCCAAACTTCTGTCGCTTTTGTTGTTGCCTATAATAAATTTCTCAGCACCCTTTGAAAAATTATTTGTGTCGCAAACCATCATAACTTTTTTCTTTACATTTAATGTGTCATTCAACGCGTTTTTGTCAAGCCAGTGGTCCATTATAATTGTCAGTTCATTTTCAAAAAAGTTTGGGAGAGTTGTATTTGTTAAAATTCCTGCAGGATATTTTTTTGTAAAAATTCTTATTCCAGTAAGTCGGTTGAACATTTCTGCTGCTCTCCATCCAGATGATCTTTTGCAAACTAAAATAATATCTTTTGCTTCAAATCCGCTCATAAATTCAATCGCTTCTTTTAATTTTTCATCAATTGTGTCTGTATTAAAAATCGCAAGCCCGTCTGCTCGTCGACGATAAACAAATGGTTTCATTTCAGGCGTGACAACTTTTGTTCCAAGATAAATTCCTGCCTTGACATATTCTTCAAGAGGAACAAGCAT
>CAYVCF010000040.1:0-6905 GCA_964450135.1 Candidatus Woesearchaeota archaeon | reverse complement strand
ATTGATATTTGTATTGTAAGGAAGACAGTTTAGTGCGGAATTGACCTAATCACCAAAATTAAATCTCTTTTTTAAATTCATCAAGCGAATTTGATTCAGGAATATTAGAACAATCAGAAGATATCTGTAACCCTTGTTCTTTTTGTTTTTCTAAAGTTTCGTTTATACTTTCTTTTTGTTCTGTTGTTAATTGCTGTCTTTTTTCGTCAAGAATGCTATTTATCATTGTAGAAGAAATATTTTTTGTATAAGGAAAATAAATTATCATGATTCCGTTCTTTAGTAATTCTTCTTCTAGTTTATCCCATTTATCTGTTCCATACCAACCCCCAACAAAAACCCTGTTTGCTTTTAATTGCTTGCATAAAGTTAATTTATCCATATCATATTGCGGAACTACTGCATCTACACATTTGAGGTTTCTAATTATTTCCATTCTTTCTAAAAATGGGATTATAGGTTTTTTATTTTTATATTCCATTACTAATTCATCTGTGCTAACCCCTACAACAAGATAATCGCACATGCCTTTTGCATTTCTTAAAATGTTTAAATGTCCAATGTGAAATAAATCAAAGACCCCTGAAGTGTATCCAATCACCAAATTTTTTTCCATTTTTTAAATTAGATAGAAATCTTTTTAAAGATTATGATATTCAAATAGATATTATGAATAAAAAAAAAGGTAAAGAAATTTTTGATGAAAAAAAAGCATTCTATTCTAACAATCCTGTTTATCTATCAAAACTTTTAGATCCTTATACTGTGAAAGTTGCAAAATGGATGCATCACATAGGTTTTTCTGCAAATAATACTACCTTCCTTACTTTTATTTTAGGTATCTTAGGAATAGTATCTATGTTTGTGATAGATAGTTATTTGGGCCTTGTTGTTGCAGCTATCTTAATAACTTTGAGAAACATTGGGGACACTGTTGACGGAAAAATTGCAAGAGGCGCAAATGATTTTACCCCAATAGGATATTTTTCAGATTTAGTTTCAGATTGGATAATCTTTCATGCAGTTTTTTTTATTGCAATAGGATTTTTAACAGACCACATTGTAGTTGGATTTTTATGTGTTACAGGTTATATGAGTCGTGAATTTACTAGAAGACATTTTACAAGAGTATATGGCGTTAAAATAACTGAAACAGAAACTGCAAAAAAAATCCCCTCTATTGTTTCTTTAGCAAGGAAATATGATTTAGCGTCTTGGTTTTGGATTATCCCATTTATTCTTTTAATCAAGCCCGTATGGATAATTTACATTACAGCGATTGTAGAATATGGATTACTTCTTGGTGAGGGAACAATAGATATATATATTTTAGCAAAAAAAACAAAAGAAATTAGAGAAGAAAAAAGATTACAGATTAATAAGATTTAAAAATAATTTTTGAATAGTTTATAAATGTGCGGAATAAATGGTTTTAATTGGAAAGATGATTCTTTAATAAAAGAGATGAATGAAAAAATAAAACATCGCGGTCCAGATTTTCAAAATAGTTATATAGATCAAAATATTTCTCTCGGACATAATCGTCTTGCAATAATTGATTTATCAGAAAATGGAAATCAACCAATGTTTAATAAAAAGAAAAATTTGTGCATTGTTTTTAATGGAGAGATCTATAACTTTCAAGAATTAAAAAAAAGATTTTGCAAAGATTATGAATTTAATTCAAAAACAGACACAGAAGTAATCTTAGCGATGTATGAAAGGTTTGGAGAAAAATGTGTAAAATATTTTAACGGAATGTGGGCGTTTTGCATTTATGATTTAGAAAAAAAAGAATTTTTTTGTTCAAGGGATCGTCTTGGGATTAAACCATTTTATTATTATTTTGATAAGAGCAAATTTATATTTTCTTCTGAAATTAAATCAATACTTTGTCACGATATTGAAATAAAGATTAATCCTCCTGCAGTTTCTTCTTTTCTTAGATATAGATATGTTTTAGAAGATGAAACTTTTTTTAAAGGAATAAAAAAATTAATGCCTGGTTACAATTTAAAATGCAAATCAAATGAAATCAAGATATATCAATTTTGGGACTTAAAACAAGAAGAATCTTTCGAATCATTTGATAGTTCAAAAAATAAAATTGAGGGGGTTTTAAATAAAAGCATTGACTACAGAACCATTTCAGATGTTCCAATTGGATCAATACTTTCAGGAGGTTTGGACTCAAGTTATATTTCAGCAATAATTGCGAAAAAAAATAAAGAAAAAATTAATACATATACGGTAAAATTTGAGGAAGAAGGTTTTGATGAAACTAATTATGCTAAACTTGTTGCAGAAAAATATAATACAAATCATCAAGAATTATTAATTAAAAAAGAAGAATACATTAATGCAATGAAAGAATATTTAAAATTCAAAGACGAGCCAATTGGGGTTCCAAATGAAGTTGCATTGTATCTACTTTTCAAAGAGATTAAAAAAACCGCCACAGTTGTTTTAGCTGGAGAGGGCGCAGATGAAATTTTTGGGGGTTATGGAAAAATTTTTAGAAGCCCATTTGATTATTTTAAAAAAACAATTAACCAAACAAATATAAATTTTCTTGATTTTTTCCTGGAAAATTATGGATATTTCACAGACGAAGATATGAATATCATAAAAGAAGAATACAAAATAGATTTTAAAAACGTATTTAAAAAATATCTTAAAAAATGTCCGAGGGATTATTCAGATAAAATTTCATATATTTTTCTAAAGATTCATTTACCTGGTCTTTTACTAAGAAGCGATGTTTCAAGCATGGCAAATGCAATCGAAAATCGAGTTCCTTTTTTAGATTACAATCTTGTTCAAATAAGTTATAGTCTTCCATTTGAATATAAAAATAAATTCAAAGACATACAATCTATGAAAGAATCAATTGATATTAATTTTGAAAAAATTTCAGAAAATAAAGATGTTCCTAAATTTATCTTAAAAAAAATTGCCGAGAACATAGTTCCAAATGAAATAATAAACAGAAAAAAACAAGGATTTCCATTGCCCTTGGATAAATGGTTTGGAGAAGATTATTATGAAATGATGAAAAAAATTCTCATTGATAAAAACAATCTAATCTCCCATTTTATTGATTTAAAAAAATTAGAAGAATTAATAAAACAAAAAGAGATTGGGCAAAAAATATGGATGCTTTATAGTTTAGAAATTTGGTTGCAACATATAAAAATAGAATATGAAGGAAGAATAAAATTTTAAGAATAAAATTATTTTTTTATTTAATATTTATTTTTCAATTTGCGTTACTCCGTAACTTGTTGCGAAACAAATTGAAACCAAAAAATCCAATGGATTTTTTGAGATAGAAAATCTCCAAATCTTTTTTTATTCATTCTCAGATTTGGAGAGAACAGAAAACATCGACGGAGAAAATAAATTGGAGATTGTTTTCTGTGTTGCGGGTTGCATAGCAAAAAATTTTCGCAAGAACCCGTAACTTACTGCGATTGAGATGCAAAAGTTTTAAGCAATTTCTTTATTATGTTATTTACTATAATTCTGAGATAGTAAAATGTTATATTGAACATAGCCAAGAAAAACATTGGGAAGTTGTTGATTATGAATCTTATCAGTATGGAAAACAAACAACGCTAAAAAATTTTTAAGACGCGACCGCAAACGCCTGCCACTTTAGTTGCGGGTTGTTTACATTCAAAATCCCACATTGAAATACCGACGCTGTGAGAATTTTTCTCAAGTTTATTTGTGTATTTTTCATAGCTTCCGCTAAGACAAATTTGTTGTTCCATTTTTCTCCTAAAAGTTTATTTAGTTTTAGAAATAAATACTTGGCGTCAGTGAGTTACTACAACTTAAAAGTTGTAGATTTATTTTAAATTAATCATAAAGCATTATCAAAATTATTCTAAATAATCATCTTTAGAATTTCTAACTACTTTTCAATCATGTTCTATAAAAAATTAAAATATATAAATCCCTCTTTCTTTTTTTAGATATGGATGAAAAAGAATTTTTAGATAGATCTACAATTGAGTTAAAAATTTTGAAAAATTCTCCTTATACAATTAGAAACTATACCTCTTTAATCAAAAGTTTTTTTGAGTTTATAAAAAAAGAACCCGATATCATTGAAGAGGCAGATGTAAAAAAATACATTGCAGAAAAATTGTCAGATAAATCTTCGAGTTTAATTATTTTATTCTTGTCTGCAATCCGTTTTTCTTATTCTTCAATTTTTAAAAAAGATCCTACTGTCGGGATAAAACGACCAAAAAAAGAAAAAAGAATCCCCGATGTTTTAACAAAAAAAGAAATCAAAAGATTATTTGAATGTTGTTCTAATAAAAAGTCAAGATTAATGTTGAGTTTAATCTATGCTTGTGGTCTAAGAGTTTCTGAAATAGTTAATTTAAAAATTAATGATATGAATTTTAATGAACGGACAGGAAAAATAAAACAGTCCAAGGGGAAAAAAGATCGCGGGTTTAATATTCCGGACAAATTATTCAGACAATTATTTAAACAAGCAGAACTTCAAAAAAGTTTAGGGAAAGAATATTTATTCACTGGAAAAAATGGAAAATTATCGACGAGAAATATACAAAAAATCGTTCAGACAGCGGTAAAAAAATCTGGAATAACAAAACAAGTTCATCCTCACACTCTTCGACATAGTTTTGCTACTCATCTTTTGGAAGACGGAATTGATATAAGATATATTCAAGGTTTATTAGGGCATAGTTCAATATCTACAACAGAACTTTATACTCATATTTCTGCGCAACAATTAAAAAAGATAAAATCTCCTTTAGATAAATCTTAATATGAAAGGTATCTGCGAGAAATGTGGTTATGAATCCGAAGAAAATCTAAAACGATTTGGAATTGCTCTTTGCAAGGTTTGTTTTAAACTATCTCCCAATCAACCAGAAGAATTAGATGAATATGTTAGAGAAAAAGTTAACAAAAATTATTTAGATTCTTTTAGAAAATTTGTAAAAATAAATAAAGAGTTATTAAAAAATAGCATGATAAAAAACGCTTCTCGTGGAAAAGTTATGTCCCGCCCGCCGTTTGGATATGGTTTTATCGACGGCAAATTAATTCCGTCCCAAAATTTTCGAGAGGTTGAAGAAATATTTGAAGAATTTTTAAATAACGAAATTAGTTTGAGAAATCTTTCCAGGAAACATAATTTTTCTGTAAATGGTTTAAAAAAAATTTTAACAAATTTTACTTACATCGGAAAAGTAAAATTTAATCGTCAAATTCATGACGGAAATCATCAACCAATTGTCTCGTCGACGCTGTTTAATCATGTTCAAAATAAATTAGAAAGGTTAAAAATAAAGAAATAGGGGTAATGAGTTATGAACAAGCAATTCCTATCTTTTCAATTTGCTTCAACTTTACATTTTGCTCGTCGTCAAACTTATAATAAAAAATATTTATAAATTTTTTTGAGAATTAACTGAATCAAGAAGATTTTGTTTAAATTTTTCTAAATCTTTTTTTATAATCGTCGCTCCAGCCACAGGAACATGCCAGCCCGCCATTGCATTTTTCAAACCCTCCGCAGATTTTCTCATCAGAATATTCATATCAACTCGATTTGACTGACATCTTGCTAATTTTTAATTTTTTTTGGCGCTAAAATGTTTCAATCACCTAATTTTTTATATTTTTCCTCAATAATGCATATAAACCTTTATTTTTCTAAATGTTTATGAAAATTGCGCATATCTGTCCATTTTATATTCCTGCAATTTGCGGGGTTAAGCAAGTTGTTGAAGAACTTGCAAAAAGACAAGTTAAATTAGGGCACGAGGTTCATGTTTTTACTTCTGATTGGGATAAAAATAAAAAAATTAAAAAAAAAGAAGAAGTCCTCGACGGAATTAACATTCATAGATGCAATTCTTTGTTTAAGTTTGCTAACTTTGCAACATTTTGGCCGTCTGTTTTTTTTAAAATTCTTTTTAGAGAGTTTGATATTATTCATAGCCATCTTTTTGGCCACCCTCATTTTGTTTTTGTGGCATTGGTTTCTAAGTTAAAGGGGATTCCACACATTCATACAACTCATTGTCCGTGGACAGATTCATTTCGTTCAACAATCGGAAGAATAGGGCTTTTTATTAGCTATAATCTTTTTTCAAGAATTGCTATACTTTTTTCAAAAAAAATAATTGCGATTACCCCCTGGGAAATTTCTTTTATAAAAAAATATGGTGGAAGAAAAAAACAAATAGAAGTTATTCCAAATGGGATGGATAAAAGATTTTTTAATAAAGTTGAAAACAACGATTTTAAAATAAAAAATAATATTTCAAAAAAAATAATTTTATTTTTTGGTCGCTTGAATGTAACCAAAAGTCCGGATAAATTTGTAGAGATTGCGAAAATAGTTTTGTCTAAGCGAAAAGATGTTGTTTTTGTTTTGCGCGGTCCTGATGAAGGAATGAAAGACAAAATAAAAAAAATGATTGAAAATGAAAAAGATATAATTCTTCTTAACGAAACAAGGGACAGAAATGAAATAATAAAAATGTATCATTCTGCTGAGATGTATATTCTTCCAAGTTATCGAGAAGGACTTCCATTAACTTTATTTGAAGCAATGGCATCAGGACTCCCGATTTTGGCAAGTCCTGTAAATGGGGTTCCATTTGAAATAAAAGATTCTGAAAATGGTTTTTTAATTAATTATGGGGATATAAATAAATATGCTGAAAAAGTAAATGAATTATTGGATAACCCCCAATTAGCAAAAAAATTTTCAGAAAATAATTTAAAAAAAGCAAAACAATATGATTGGGATAAAATCACTGAAAAAATTTTAGAATTATATTTTTCCTGATTGTTTATTTTTAATTTGGGTTAATGCCCCGTAGCTTGCTACGAAACAAATTGAAAAG
>CAYVCF010000039.1:0-7011 GCA_964450135.1 Candidatus Woesearchaeota archaeon | reverse complement strand
CAAATATTGTGCAACCATTTTCTCTTTTTATTTTTCTTTTTAATTGTTGAAGGGGCTAATGCTAAAACTAAGACCGAATTTAAACCAAGTTTAGAGCTCTATTGCAGAGCAAAAAAAGAAATGAGACGGGCTTCTGTTCATAGGAATATTGGAATGTTTCCTAGAGATATTGAAAGAGCTTGTTATCATAGATTAAATTTATTGAATTAAAATTTTATACAAAATCTTATAAACACTTTTATTTTTTACTTTAAATGGAACAATTAATTTTAGGAATTGACGATGCTGGGCGAGGGCCGGTAATTGGGCCAATGGTTTTGGCTGGGTGTCTTGCTGATTCTTCTGCTGAAAAAGAATTTAAAAAATTAGGGGTGAAAGATTCAAAACAGCTCACTCAAAAAAGAAGAGAATTCTTAGAAAGCAAAATCAAAGAACTTGCAAAAACTTTTGAAATTGTAACTCTTCCGCCAGTTAAAATTGACTCAAGCAACGATGAAGGAATAAAACTAAATGAACTTGAAGCAATCGCAATCGCAAAAATAATTAATGAGATAAATAAAGCGCCTTATAATTTAAATAAAATAAAAGTATTTGTTGATTGTCCGTCGACGAGCATTTCAAAATGGACTGATTTTTTAAAAACAAAAATAGAAAATTTATCAACATTGGAAATTCATTGTGAACATAAAGCAGACCAAAATCATGTTTCTGTTTCAGCGGCGTCGATACTTGCAAAATGCGTTAGAGAAAAAGAAATGCAAAAATTAAAAGAAATTTATGGACAAGAAATTGGTTCTGGTTATACTTCTGATTCTTTGACAATAAAATTTTTAGAAAAGCACGGCGAGAGACACAAAGATGCAGGGATTTTTAGAAAAACTTGGGCGACTTGGAAAAGAATTTACAAAGAATGAAAATTCTATTGAATTTGATTTTAACAAAAGCTTCTCTAAATCTTTAAAAAACCTCTTGACTTATTTTGAGAATGAAATGGCTGAAAATAAAAAATATTTTTTTTGAAAATTATAAAATTAATTTAAATCCTTCTGAAATAAATTTGGTTTCTTTCACGCGAGATCACCAGAGGCATAGAAAAATCTCGCTTAACATGAACAGAAAAGGGAAGTTCAAAAGCAGAGAAAATCTTTTAATTAAATTTTCTATGCCCCAAAAATTTTCATTAGTAAATTTTTGTGGAAACCGATTAGGTTTCTTTTAAATGGCTTACATAAAAAAATTAGTGATGTATGGTTTTAAAAGTTTTCCAAGAAAAACAGAAATTCCTTTCACACCTGGAATAAATGTTATACTTGGACCAAATGGTTCTGGAAAATCAAATATTTCTGATGCATTATGTTTTGTTCTCGGACGACTTTCAATAAAATCAATGCGTGCTGCAAAAGCAAGCAATTTAATTTTTCAAGGAACAAAAATCGCGGCTCCGTCGAGAGAGGCCTCTGTTGAGATTGTTTTTGATAATTCGGATAGAACTTTTGCAATTGATTCTTCAGAAATAAATTTGAAAAGAATTGTAAGGAAAAATGGACAAAGTTTGTATAAAATAAATGAGGTGACAAAAACAAGACAGGAAATTTTATCTTTGCTTGCGCAAGCAGGAATTGATCCAAATGGATTTAATATAATTCTTCAAGGAGAAATTCAAAACCTCGTGAGAATGCATACTGAAGAAAGAAGAAAAATTATTGAAGAGGTTTCTGGAATTTCTATTTACGAAACGCGAAAAGAAAAATCAATAAAAGAACTTGAAAGAACAGAAGAAAAATTAAAAGAAGTTCTTGCGATTTTGCGAGAGAGAACTCTTTATTTGAATAATCTTGAAAAAGAAAGACAACAGGCCTTGAAATTTAAAAAATTGCAAGAAGAAGTTAAAAATTTTAAAGCGAGCGTAATTTATCAGGACCTTCAGGCAAGAAAAAAACAAACTGAAAAAGTTAACGAAGAAATTGAAAAAAGAGATAAGGAAATTGGAAAAATAAAAAGTTCAATTCTAAATCTTGAAACCAGCATAAAAATTTTTGAAGAAAAAATTTCATCCATTAATTTTACAATTCAAAAACAAACTGGACTTGAACAGGAAAAATTAAA
Source organism: Candidatus Woesearchaeota archaeon (assembly GCA_964450135.1). Classification (GTDB taxonomy): domain Archaea; phylum Nanobdellota; class Nanobdellia; order Pacearchaeales; family GW2011-AR1; genus CAYVCF01. The sequence goes on along the minus strand of CAYVCF010000039.1, from coordinate 4,905 downwards.
TCAGGAAATTGCAAACCTTCGCGCAGAACTTGCGGGATTAAATGTAAAATTTGAAAATAGCGAGGGAAAAATAAATTCTTTGACAAGACAAAAACAAGAATTGCAAGAATTAATTAGAAATAATGAACTTTCAATTAAAGAACTTCAAAGAGAATCTCCGTCGCTGATTAAAAAACAAAAAGAAATTGAGTCAAAAAAAAATGAATTAGAAAAAATTGAAGAACAAAGAAAAAAATTTTATATGATAAAGTCAGAATTAAAATCTTTGAGGGAAAGACTTCAAGACAAACAAAATATTTTTCATAGCTACAAATCTGAATCGGATTTTTTGTTGAAACAAATCGATTCTCTTTCTTTAGAATTGTTTGATAAAAAATCTGACTCCCAAAAACTTTCTGAATTAAAAAGAATTCTTATTGAAAAAAAACAGACGCTTGAAGAGATTAATTCAAAAGAAATTTCTATTGAAAAAACAATTAACATCGACGAGCACGAGGCAGGAAAACAAAAATCTTTGTTTGATAAAGTTTCTAAAATGGATATCTGTCCTGTTTGCAAAAGCAAAATCACTGAACAGCATATTCACGATATAAAGTCAGAAACAAATCAAAAGATGAATTCTCTCGACGAGGAAATTAAAAAATTTGAAAAAGAACTAAGTCAAATTTATGAAAAAAGAAATTTGCTTAAGCGAGATATTGAACAGATTTCTCTCGAGATTGTGAAAAGAGAATCAGATATTCACAAACTTTCAAATATTGAAAACAAAAAAGAACAGATAAAAATTCTTCAAGAAAAAATTCAAAAAATAGAGCAAGAAATTTTAGAATTAAAAAAACGACGAGATTTTCTTGAAAAAAGTTTTGAAGAAAATATGAATATTGAACAAAAATATGAAACCGCGCGAATTGAAATGCAGGAAATTTCAATTAGAACAAATGAAAACGTAACTTCTGAAATAAGTTTTAAACAAAGTGAACTTGAAAGAGCAAAAATTTCCTTAAGGCAACTTACTCGTGAAGAACAGGATTTTTCCGACGATGTTTTGTCAATTAAAAGCATAATTAAAGAAAAAGAAAATCTCCTTGAAAAAAGAAAAAGACAAGATGAAGAATTAAGCAAGACATTTCAAAAATTAATTTCTGAAAGAGATGGGTTTCAAATTAAGATTCGCGAGTCAGAGCAAATGCTTTTGATGAAACGAAACGCGATTCATAATGTTGAACAGGAAATAAATAATTTTAAAATTGAAAAAGCAAGATACGACGCTGAAGTTGAAAATTTTGAAACAGAAATGCTTGAGTTTACCGACGCTGAAATTATAAAAACAAACAAAGAATCGCTTCAGGAACGACTTGCAAAAACACAGGAAATTCTTTCAAGAATCGGAAGCGTTAATTTGCGTTCTCTTGAAATGTATGACGAGATAAAAAAAGAATACGACGCTGTGAATGAAAAAGTTCAGATTATTTCAAAAGAAAAAGAAAGTATAATGAAAATTATTCATGAGATTGATATAAAGAAAAAGAAAACTTTTATGAACACATTTAATAATTTAAATGAAATTTTTTCAAGAAATTTTGCGCAGATTTCAACAAAAGGACAAGTTAGTTTAGAACTTGAAAATAAAAAAGAGCCATTTGAAGGTGGCATCGGCATTTTAGTAAAAACAGGACATGGAAAATATTTTGATGTGACTTCGCTTTCTGGAGGAGAACAAACAATGGTTGCGCTTTCTTTGATTTTTGCAATTCAAGAATTAAGTCCTTATTGTTTTTATATTCTCGACGAGATTGACGCTGCTCTTGACAAAAGAAATTCTGCGCGCCTCGCGTCTTTGTTAAAAAAGTATATGCAAAAAGGACAATACATTGTTATAACTCATAACGATGAAATAATTACAAACGCGACAAATCTTTACGGAGTTTCAATGCACGAAGGAGTTAGTAAAATAATTAGTTTGAAAGTTTGAGGGGAAATTAAATCTTCTTGTTTATCCAAAAGTTTTTAACTTCTTCTTTGGTAATTTAATTATGAAAAAACTTCGTCAACCAATTATAACAATCTGCGGTCATGTTGATCACGGAAAGACTTCAATATTAGATTGTCTTAGAGAAACCTGCGTTCAGAAAAATGAAGCAGGAGGAATCACGCAAAAAATTTCTTTCACGATTTATCCCATGGAACAATTAAAAAAATCTTGTCCTTTGATAGAAAGTTCAAAAATAAAATTATCTTTTCCCGGATTTCTTTTAATTGATACTCCTGGTCATGCGGCATTTACAAATTTACGAAAACGCGGGGGGGGTTTAGCTGATCTCGCAGTGCTGGTTATCGACGTCAACGAAGGAATAAAACCTCAGACAGCAGAAGTAATTCAAATTTTGAAATCCAACAAGACCCCTTTTTTAATCGCATTAAATAAAATAGACAATATTTCTGGATGGAGAACTGACAAAGACAAACCACTAAAAGAATCAATTGAGACCCAGCCCCCGCAGACAAAAGATTTATTCAATGAAAAGTATATGACTTTAATTGCAAGTTTAAATTCTCATGGATTTGATTCTGATATTTATTATAACATTGACGACTTCACAAAGAAAATCGCGCTTGTCCCAACATCAGCGAGGACAAAACAAGGAATTCAAGAATTAATTTTAGTTCTCTGCGGACTGAGTCAAAAATATTTGGAAAATAAATTGCATTTAAATAAAGACGCAAAAGGAGTTATACTTGAAGTAAAAAAAGAAAAAGGAATGAATTTTGCTGAAGCGATTCTTTACGACGGAGAATTGTCAAAAACAGACGAGATTGCGATTGCAAATTTTGAAGAAAATTCAGAACCAATTTTGACAAAAATAAGAGTTCTTGAAGAAATTTTGCCGTTGTGCGCGAAATTTAAAACCCAAGAAAACGCAATAGCGTCAACAGGATTGAGATTACAACTTGTGACAAAGGAAAATATTTTACCCGGAATGCCCTTTGAGATTTACAAAAATAATTTAAAAGAATTAAAAGAAAAATTCAAAAAAGAAATTTCAGAAAATATAAAAACAGACAAACAAGGAATTATTGCAAAGGCCGACTCACTTGGAAGTTTGGAAGCGCTTTTGATTTTGTTAAAACAAGCAAATATTTCCGTAGTCAAAGCAGGAATTGGTCCAATAAATAAAATAGACATTATTTCTGCAAAAGCAAATTTAGAAATAAATGAAATTGATTCTGTTGTGATTGGGTTTAACACAATTGTAGACGACGACGCAACAGAACTTGCAAAAAAAGAAGGCAACTTAAAAATAATTGCCAACGAAGTTGTTTACAAATTAATTGAAGATTTAATTCTTTTCAGAAAACAAAAGTCCCAAGAAATTGAAAAAAGAAGATTAATGGAACTCGCGACAATTTGCAAATTAAAAATTTTGCATCAGTATGTTTTTAGAAATTCAAATCCTGCTGTTTTTGGAGTTAAAATTGAAGCCGGAAAATTAAAACCAAATTTGCCGTTGATAAATAAAGCAGGAGAAAAAATCGGCAGAGTAAAAAATATTCAATCAGAAAATAAATCTGTTGAACAAGCAGAACAAGAAATGGAAGTCGCTATTTCAGTTCCAGGATTAAATTTTGAAAGGGTCTTGGGTGACCAAGAATTTCTTTATTCTGATATTGGAAGTTCACATTTTAAAAAATTCAAAGAAAATAAAGACCTGCTTACCGACGCTGAAAAAAAAACTTTGGGGGAATTGAAAGAGATAAAGGGATTTGAGTAACGAATTTTTAGGATTTTTTACTTCGCTAGAAAAATAAACTCAGTAAAAAATGAATTATGACGCAAAGCCTCAAGAAGAGAAATGTTTAAAACAATAAAAAACAGATAATTTTATGGCTTCAACTATGGGTAATCTTTTTGGCAAACTTTTAGATTTAATAGATTATCCTGGAACATTTGTTCGCGGACTGGTTAGAAATTCTGTTGAAATGCCTATGAGAATTATGGGATATAGTTTTGCTCTTCCATTACTTTATCGACGCTGTGTAGAAAATAAATTAGAGAACCCAAGAACAAGAAGACATAATATTGAATTTGTAAATTCAGATAGAATAACTGCGCATGCTATTGGTTCTAGTTTGGGGATGGTTGTTGGAGCAGGAGCAGGATTATATTTTTTAGGAGAAACAGCAAGTTATGTTTTGCAAAGCACGGCTAATGGGGACTACAAACCAGCAGCAATGATTTTAGGCGCAAATATTGTTTCAGGGATTTATGAAGCAGGAAGATTTATTAAAAGAAGTTTAGAGACAATTTCTCGAAGAGAGATGCAAAAATTTCCTGAGACCAGAAGAGTATATCTTCCTCAAGAAGAAGGTCAAAAACAGCAGAAGAACCTGTAAGAAATCCTGTGCCAGCAATAGTCATAAGATTAAGAGTTGCAAAACCAATTCAAACTACTCATTAAATAAATTATAAATTTCTTCGCGAGTTTCAATATCTTCTAATTTTTTTGTTCTTTCATAGTTTGATTTTCTCAATTCTCCACATTCTCTGCTTGCTCTTTCACATTCTTCTTCAAGTGTTCTAATTTTTTGCCCTTCATTATAAATTCCAGTTTCTATTTCAGAAATATCCTTTAATCGCGCTTTCATTTTATCTTCTTCACATTCTAATCTGCTTAATATCCGATCATAAATTTCTTGAACCTCTGGTGTTAATCCCCTTTCTTTTTCTTCTTCAATATTTTTCCTTACAATTTCATAAAGTCTATATCTGGCTTCTATATCTTAGTAGTTCTTTCCTTGAGAAACACAATCAGTGCAAGCTAAAGCCAAACTTGCAGAAATTATTTTTGTCTATTTTTTTATATCCCCTTAAATTTTTTCTAATACTTTCTCTACTTGACTGATAAA
>CAYVCF010000038.1:0-8086 GCA_964450135.1 Candidatus Woesearchaeota archaeon | reverse complement strand
ATGTCTAACTAAAAATTCTTTTATTGTTTTAATTGCTTTTGGAGTTCGTTTGTATCTTGGAACATGCTGAAAATTTTTTCTAAGTGGAATAATATATTCTCTTTCAATTTTTTCTGAATTTTTTTTATCTGCCATTTTATCCCAGATGTTGTTTTCTCTGCCTTCTTGGTTTAATTTTTAATTTTGTTCTTCTCCAGCTTCTTCTTACTCTGGTTATTGCTGAAGGATGAACTCTTTTTCCTTTCCCAAATTTTTTTATAACTGCCCAAATCGGAGCCCACTTTGTTCTGCGTCCTTGTTTTGCAAGACGAGTTTTTTTCAAAGGATTTTTAGTGGCCATGTTTTTGTAATTGAACTCCTAATTTTTTTTCAATTAAAGTTAATCTTGCTTCTCTTGTTTGAGGAGAATAAATTTTTGGAATTTCTAAAATTGCTTGCCCCTTAAAATTTCTAACCTCAACTCTTCCTGCAATTTCTAAATGAACATTCCCATTTACTCGCAAATGTATTTCTCTTCTTTCTTGAGGAGTTTTAGTTTGTTGAAAATATGAGATGAATTCATCATAAGTCATTGCACCTCCCGTGGTTCCAATTACATAATATCTTTCTTTTGCGTGAGTATGTCCATGCCAACATTCAAAATGTTCTTTCATTTTATTGCCTCCAAAAATTCTTTTCCTTTTTGAGTGAGTTCTCTTCCAGGTTTTTTACTTCGCACGCCTTTTACTTGCTCTGCAATTCTTGTAAATCCTGCAGAGTCGGCTTGCTGAAGAATTGTTCTTATTATTTTTCCGCCTGCTTTCATAAATCTTTCTGGTTTCATTCCGCGATTTTTTCTGCTTCCATATCTTGTTCTTAATCTATTTACCCCTACAATTTTATTTTTGTAAATGTGTTTTAAAATACTTGCAGTCCTCTTGAACCAGAAATTGTCGTCGTCAATTGGTCTTGCTTTACTTGGAGAGGACTTTACAAAATAGACCCATTCAGGAATTTTAAATTCAGGAATTTTTTTCAGGGCATCTGCTAATTTCAAATTATATTCGTGTGAATTTATTTCATATACGATTGTCATTTTAACCACATCTTGCGATGTTAGAACAGCAGTGCTGTTTAGTAAATTCTTTAGAAAATTTAGGTTTATAAAACTTTGTAAGAGATTTTTTGCATTCGCAACATTTAAAAATAAATGAGTTTTATATTTTTAACTAAAATCGGAGGTTAAAAAATGTCAGAAGATGGAGATGATTGGGAAGAAGATGAAGAGGAAGAAGAAGATGAAGATAACGACGATTGAGAAGAATAATCTTTTATTTAATTAACTTTTTATTTATAATAATTATTTTTTTAAAATTTGGTTAGAAAATTTTTGGGATAAAATAAATTCAGTGCGATTTTGTCGCACGATCTTTTTGATAAATAAGAGATTTCCTTCGCGGAAAAATTATTTAATCGGTTTTTGTTTTCGGAGTTTAACTTTTTTTTAAAATCTTACGGAGTTAATCTATCCCTGTCTCTTGGAAATAAAACTGCTTCGCGAATATTATTCAAACCTAAAATCAACATTGTAATTCTTTCAAGTCCCATTCCCCAGCCCGCGTGCGGGGGCGCCCCAAATCTAAAACTATCAACATAACTTTTAAAATCATTTGGATTTAATTTTTTAATTTTCAATCTCTCAATTAAAAGTTCTGGAATGTGAACTCTTTGTCCTCCAGAAGTGATTTCCATTCCTTGATAAATTGCGTCAAAACCGCAAGAAAGATTTTCTCCTTTAGGCATAATGTAAAATGGCTTCCCGCTCAATGGCCAGTCATGAACAAAAACAATTGTGTCAGGAAATAATTCTCCTAATTTTTTTTCTGCCTCTCCAGACAAATCATCTTTACCGACGTGGATTTTGTGTTTTTTCATCAATTCTGCAATTTCTGCAAAAGTTAAATATTTTGTTGCAGGAATTTTTAATTTAATTTCAAGCAAGTCCAACTCTTCTTTATTTTTTTCTAAAACTTTTTTTATAATATACTGAATACATCTTCCGAGAACTTCCATCACAACAAATTCGTCTGCGAATGCTTGTTCATAATCACGTTGTCTTGCTTCATTCAAATGTCTTATTGTGTTGTGTTTTTCAGCTCTCCAGACCGTGAAAATAGTGAAAACTTTTTCCATTGAACACGCGAGCATTTGTTTGTAAAGCTGACAACTCTGGCTCAAGAAAACTTTTTTTTCAAAATATTTTGCTTCAAATAAATCTGTTCCCCCTTCAGAACTTGAACCAATTATCGACGGAAACTGTGCTTCAATCGCGCCTTCGTTCACCATAAATTCTCTATATGCCTGCATAATTGTTGACTGAACTTTGAAAATTGCCTGAATTCTTTTTCTGTGCAAGTCCAAAAATCTGTAATCCAATCTTTTTGGAAGTTCTGTTTTTGAAAAATCTGAAACATCAATCGGAAGTTCTTCTGCATTTGCTAAAATAATAATCTCTTCTGGAACAATTTCTTTTCCCCCTGGAGCTTGCTTTGAAATTTTTATTTCTCCACGAACATAAATCACTGACTCTCTTGTTATAGAATCCATTTGCTTAAAAATTTTTTCATCAACTTCATCTTTAACTCCTGTGACCTGAATTTTTCCAGAAATATCTCGCAAGATTATAAAATTGATTTTTCCAAGAGTGCGCGACTGATGAACCCAGCCAGCAATTTCAACTTTGCTTCCAGAGGACTTTTCAAAAACTTCTTTAATTAAATTTCTTTTTTTATTAAATTCCTGCAAATCAAATTCTTTCATAGAAAACATAAAGAGAATGTGTTTTTAAATTTTTGCGAGGGAAAATCTTTGCTTAATTTTTTTGAAAAAAATTTCTCGGATTTTCAATCGCCGACAACACAAACAAATAAAGAGGTTGTCTACAATTTCTATACTTCTAAAACTTCTTAAATTATTTTTTCAAGTTTTTGTATTTTCTTCCACCCTCGTTTCATATTCTCATTTGCTTTTTTTAAAACTATTTTCAAAAATTTTTCATCAACAAGAAATTCCCCGTCTGAAACAAGAGGAAATTCCAGTTTTTCCGTCGATAAAAGTTCAACAACAATTCTTTTTTCTGCAAAAATTATCCCGCTTCTTTTCCATCCAGAAATTTGGGATTTTTCCAAAATTATTTTCGCGCTTTCCAAATCTTTGCACATCACATGAAGAATCAATGGTTCTTGTTTGAATTTAAAACTCATCAAATCCTTTGAATTTGCATTGGGATTTGGTGAGGACAGAAAACATCGACGAAGAAATTTAGAAGGGGGGTTGTTTTCTGTATTTAATCTGTGAAAATTCGTCGGTAAACGTTTCATAAATTTTTCATAAGAAATTAGATCATGTGAAACCAACTTAAATAAATTGGGTCCTTTTTTTTCTTGATCTTGCATAACAAGAATTCTTCCAGAACACGACGAGGTAGTATAATAATTTTCTAATAAATTTATTTTTTCGCACAATCTTAAAATTTTTTCGTCCCATTTTCCAATTGAAGATTTGTCCAATTTCGCGAGAACATCCTTTTTTCTTTGTTCAAATGAGTCCATAATTCTAATTGAAATTTTTTATTTAAGAAACTAAAGACAAATCAATTTTTAAATTCTTATTTTGTGTTTATTTTATGCAACCTGTTTCACGAGCTTATGAAAAATTAAAATTCGCTTTAGAAAAATTTGAAATTGATTTAGAAGATAAAACTTGCGCTGACTTTGGAAGTTCTACTGGCGGATTTGTTCAGGCGATATTAGAAAAAAATCCAAAAAAAGTTTACTCAATTGAAACCTCAAAAAATCGTCTGCATTTTAATTTAAAAGAAGACAAAAGAATTGTTGTTCTTGATAACACAAATGCAGTTCATGTTGAGCTTCCTGAAAAAATGGATTTCATCTCTATCGACGTTGGTTGGACTCCGCAGAAAAAAATTTTACCAAACGCAATAAAAAATTTAAAGCCCGACGGAAAAATAATTTCCTTGATCAAACCGCACTATGAATCTGGAAAAAATTTAGCAGATGCTGACGACGGAGAATTAGAAAAAGTTTTAGAAAAAATAAAAAAAGAAATTAAAAACATCGTCGAGATTTTGCAGATAATTGAAAGCCCAATCAAAGGAAAAAAAGCAGGGAATAAAGAATTTTTAATGTTGGGTCAAAAGAAATAATTATTCTCTCAAATATTTTTTTATTTCCATCAGCTGATGAACTTCTTCAATCAAAGCCGGTTTTGTTTCTTTTAAAATTAAATTTTTTAAATAATGTTGTTGATTAAATTTTTTTATTTTTCTTTTTTCTTTCAAATGAGAAATTCCAGCAAGCATAACAATTGTTCTTAAAATTGTGCCGATGATGAATATTAAAAAAATAGGTTCAATAAAAGTTGTATTAAGATATTTAATTAAAATAGCGCCAAGTCCTGCTCCTAAAAAAACTCCGATCCCGACGAGCATATTGTAATATGAGACAACAAGTCCTCTTTTTTCCTGATGAACATTGTCATAAATAAAATTTCCCGCAGCAAGATTAAACCCCGCCCAAGAAATTCCGCTGACAATTGAAGGGACAAAAATCATATAAATCGGCGACGACGAAAAAATCCAGAGAAGAGGAATTAACGGAATAAAAAAACTTGTAAGTTTCATTGTTTTATAATTTCCATATCTATCTGCGAACTTTCCCCAAAGATTCATAACGACCAAAGAAAAAATTGTTCCGGCATAAATTACAATCATATAGGGCTTGTATTCAAAATTTAAATATCTCAATAAATAAATTGCAAGAAGTGGCTCTGTAATCGCACATGCAAATCCGAGAAAAGATCTGAAAATTGTAAATCTACCGAAATTAGTTTTTGGCGCCTGAGATAAAAATTCTGAAAAAGAAAAATAATATCCCTTTTCTAATTTTATTTTTGGTTCATATTGTTTTTTAAAAATTCTCCAAGAAATAAATTTGGAAATAAACGCAAGAGAGAAAAGAGAGATATATCCAAACATTAAAATATTTTTATCTTTGAATAAATCCAAAAAAAACGCAGCAGAGATTGCAAGAACAACCGCGATGAATCCGTGAATTAAATTTCTTTTTGCAAACCATCTTCCGCGATATTCCTCGTCGACAATGTCGCCCATCCATGAAAACCATGCTGGTCCAGAAATATTCGCGAAAAGGATATATAATGAAAAAGATAAAAATAAAACTAAAGGAAGAAAACTTTTTATAATGTTAAGATAAAATAAAACAGCGACGGCAATAAAAGGAATCCACATCATTGTTTCCCAAAAAACAGATTCCAAAACAATTTTTTTTCTTGAATATTTTTCAATCAAACGAGAACTAAACATCTGACTCAATGGCCCGAGCAATCCTGAAATTGAACTTAACAAAAAAACAAAAGAATTAGTCATGTTTATTGAAAGCGCAAATGGAGAAAGAAAGCTATCACCAAACGCGCCCTTTGCTGTTGCAAAAATTCCTTCTTTAATGCTATATCGTCGAGATTTGTGTTTCAATTCTTCAATATTTAATTTTGTTTCAACCATCTTTTTTAAAATCAAGCAAAAGAATTATTTAAATGTTTTTTAATTGGTTTTTATCCATCCTTATACTTCAAATTTATTTTTTAAAATTATTTTTAGTTCACTGATTAATTTCTTAGATTTTTCTATTGCATCTTTTGCAACTTCAAATTCCATTTTTCTTCCATAATAAGTCAAAGAATTTCTTTTGTATCTCAAGTCATCAAAAATAAAAAATAAATTTTCTTTTTCAAGAACTTCTTTAATGTAAAAACCCAAACAAAGATGATTGTTTATTTTGTATCCGTGTAAAATTGCAAGCGAATGAATCAGTTCAATTATCGACGAATAATAATCTTCAAATACAAAATTTGCGTTTTGAGAATTTATCTTTTTCAAAGAACATTTTATTCTTTCATCTGCGGTTTCGATCAATGACTTTGCTTTTTCTTTATCCGGAGTTATCTTTAAAGAATTTCTTGAATCCAGACAATCTTTCCAACTACTCTCCTTCATTTCAAAATTTCCACAAAACCATTTAATAAAATTCCATTTAAAATATTGTTCGCTAAATGAAAATTATTTATTTTATGTATTGAAGAATAACTAAAAATTTGAATTTTTCTTTTTAAAATTTTTTCAAATTTTTCAAATTTAATCTCTTTTCTCGACGGAGTTTCTACATATAAATCAATATCGCTATTTTCAATATCTTCTCCTTTAGAATAAGAACCAAAAACAATGATTGACGGATTGCTTAATTCTTTTGCTAAAAATTCTATTAACCCTGAATTATAAATTTGCTTTAAGTTAAACAATTTTTTCCCCAAGAGAAATATTTTTGAACTTCTATCTGCAGAATAAAAAACAACACTACCCAAATTATATTTTTTTAAAATTTTTTCTTTTTCCAACTCATTAACATATCTTATCACTGAAGGCAAAGGCAATTTTAATTGTCTTTCTATTTCTCTAACTCTTAACTTTGCTGAGGGATTTATAAAAAAATATTCTTTGATTTTTTCTTTGATACTATTTTGTTTCATTTGATATTATAAAATATCAATTGATATTTAAAGGTTTTGGTGAAGGGAAAATTTGGGTGGAAAAAGTAAAAAAATAATTAAAATTTTCTCACATTATGTTTTTACTCGCAAAATCGCTCGACTCCGCAGAACAGAATTTGGCGAAACTATAAATTAATTTCAATTTTTGTAAGAGTAATTTTGCGAATGCCGAAGGCGTTCGAGGGTGGGCGGGCGGGATTGACTTACAAAAATTGCAAAAATAAGAGGAATTCACCAAAGCTGCAAAACACAAATAAAAATAAATAAAATTAGGTGATTGAGACATTTTAGCACCAAAAAAGCTAAAAATTAGCAAAACTACGACGATATAAATGAAAATCATAGAATTAAATAAAATTAAAATTTTCTCACAGTGTGTTTTTACTCGTGGGCCCATTCGTTTTTAGTTTTTGATGCGATAACTCGTGAACTCACTCGGCTCCGCAGCTCCGCAAAACACAAAAAGATTAAATAAAAATCATAGAATTAAATAAAATTAAAATTTTCTCACAGTGTGTTTTGCTCCGCACGCAAGACAATGAATAAACATAAATCTATCTTGTTTTGAAAGTTCTGTGTCTGGTTTTCCGCACTCTTTGCAGATTACAAATTCTTTTGTGTATTGTTCAATTTTTTCATTTATTTTCGCGCTCGGAATTTTATTATTCAAAATTAATCTGTCGCCTTCTGTCTGTCCAGAAGTCGCAAGTTCTTTTAATAAAAATTTTAAAAAATGTTCAGGAGTTCTTCTAAAATACGACGCTGTTTGAAAAAAATTAATGAGAATAGTTTTCTTGCCTTCAAAGTGTCCTTGAACTTTAGGGATTTCAAATCTCTCGCTATTCGCGTCTGATTTTTTTATTTTTGAATACGCTTCGTCCAAAAGTTGCTCGTAGTTTGTCATAAAATTTTATCGTAGAAGAGTTTATAAATCTTTTAACCATTTATTTAATATGGAGGATAAAAAATTATCTGGAAGAAATTTTGCTTTGACAATTATCATCGGAGTTTTCATCGCGATTATGGTCATAACTCTTTTTAATTTATTAGTGAGTTATGTTTATGAACCCCCTGAATATCAAAATTTTTGTAAAGGGGTTGAAGGTAGAGGGTCTTATCCAGTTAAGTATGGGATAAGCAACGAAGTTTGTGGAAATTGCACCTTTTCAAAAACCTTGCAAGAACAAACAGAAAAATGCGTTCAAGAAAATGGGATTGCGATTTATGACTATGACGAAAAAGGTTGCACATCAATATTAAAAGAATGTGACATGTGCAATAAAAATTTTGAGGATTCTATGAAAGCATACAATAGAAATACTTTTTTTATATTTGCAATAATCGGTTTTGTTTTAATTGTCGTCGGATTATTTATTCAAATTTTATTAATTCAAATAATTACTTTGCCTGCTGGAGCAGTTTTAGTAATAGAAGCTGCGGTAAAAAACTTTGATAACAAACT
>CAYVCF010000037.1:0-8417 GCA_964450135.1 Candidatus Woesearchaeota archaeon | reverse complement strand
TTGTTAAAATTTTTAAGAAAAAATGTCGATGTTAAGATTCAGGGTTGACTTAACATGTTCTTAATAGTTAATTTTCGCAGTCCCTTAAAATTTTTACGCCGCCAATTCTTCTAAATCTTGTTGTTTTCTTTTTGGTTTAAAATCTTCTTCTGTTCCTTGAATAATTTTCGCGTCCAAACTTTTCTTAATTCTTTTTGTATAATTTTTCCCGCCTTGCTTTGCAGAATAAACATCTGCTTGTTTTGTATAGCGATTTATTAAATGAGTTAAAGAACCTGGAACCAGCCACGAGATTGCTTCCCATCCCAAATTTTTTATAGCCCCTCCAACATCCCCTGTGTTTAATGCATAATATGTATCATAAGCAAGATATGCAGGCATTTTTCCAGCTGTAAGAATTGCTCTTGCTCCAGTTCCAACTCCAGCAAGAATTCCAAATGCATCTAAAGTTACATCAACAGGAACAAGTGCTTTGTTTGCAGTGTCAAGCGCAGTTGCAGTTCCTCTTAATCGTCGGTGTTTGTAATTTTCAATTTCTATATCATACATAAGTCCTTTAACAAAATTTTCATAGTCCCCTCCCTTTGAAATATATTCTTCCAAAGCATTTCTAACTTCTTTTTCTCCTAAAGCAGTTTTAATTTGTTCGTCAGTATTTTTAGAAACAGGCACAGCCCACTTCGCAGTTTTCTTTGTCGCACTCGCAACTTTTTTTAATTTCCCCATAGAATTATTCTCCTGCCTTTACTAATTTTTCCATTGCTTCTTTTAATTCTAATGTTCCTTTTAATTTTTCGTTTTCAGTTATTGGCACAGAAAAAATATTTTCTTTTATCATTTCAATATAGGCCTGAGTCAAATTTTCGTTAATGTCTTTTGTTAAAATCGGAGCAGTCATTATTTCTTCTGCTTTTGTTTTCATTGGATTTTTATTTTCTGCAACTAATCGATTATTTATATCTGTTGTAGAAATAATTCCTATTGGTTTTTTATTATCTGTCACAATCATATGTCTTTGTCTTTTTTCTCTAAGAATTTTCGCAACCTCTACGATATTTTCATATTTATCGCAACTCAAAACTTCTTTTAGTTTGCAGTCTTTTATTTTCATATTTTATTAAGTATGTTTGTTTATTTAAACTTTGCTCCTAAGTAAATTACAATCAACGAAGCTAAAAAAATTAAAATATTGAAAATACTAAATTGTGTTTTGCTTAAATCTAAAATTGTGTTCCCAGTTATATTTGTCAAACTAAAAAAAATCACTGCAAGCAAACCAATTCCTCCGATGATAAAATAAAGCTCTTCACCTTCGCTGATTCTTTTATCTACTTCTTCTGAAGTTAATGGGGTTTGTTCAACCCCTTTTTCTAATCTTCCTACTTGTTCGCCATAATCTTTCTGTGCCTCTCTTAATGCTTCTGTTTCATCTCGCAAATTTGCAATCTGAAAATTTTTTCTTCCTCCTAAAACAGATTTTCCAATTCCATAACTTGCTCCTCCAACAATTCCCGCCTTAACAGGATTATGATGCATTGCAGATAAAACATATTGAAATAAATTTCTTCTTGTAACTTTTTCTGGTTCTGGTTGAGGGTTTGATTCATAACCCTTTGAATGTGGAATTCCTAACGATTCTCTATTTTCTTCAACTTCGTCGTCGTCAATCCCAAATAATTTTCTAAGACCTTTCATTCTGAAATCCTCTACTCTTTTTACAGGCCTCACAACATTTTTTACAATAGGTCTTTCAGATTCTTCAACACTTCTATCAACTTCATAAAGTTTTTTTCCAGTTATTTCAGCTCCTTGTCTTGCAGTATCCATTATCAAACCAGTTGCTCTTCCAATTACATCATAAACTTTTCCAAGAGCCCCTCCAATAGTCCCGTAAATTGTTCCAGCAAGTCCTGCTCTCGCCCCTGTTTTTATTACTTCTCGTCGAGTGTGTTTTCTCATATTAGAATTAAATCTTTTTGGTTTTTAAAAGTTGTTTAATTCATTTCATATTTTTATTAATTAATAAGTGACAACAAACGAAAGATTTATAAATTTCTTTTTTCTTGAAGTATTATGAAAAACAAGATATTAAAGATTGGAACAGGACTTGCCGGAATTGTTTTAGCAGGAGTTATTGCAATTGAAAGTTTAGCGCCAGGCATGATAGATAAAAAATTAAAATCTCAAGAAAATTTAGACAGGGCAAGACCTTTTGTAAAAAATCAGGTTGCGTTATATTTGCCAGATGCAGTTGACAAAACTCTCCGCGACGCAGTTACAGAAAAAGTAACAAAGGGCGCAATTTTTTTTGAAGTTGGAGGAGTTGATCCAGAAAAATTATCCAACGACATAACAACTTATTTACAAACTGACTCTTTATTTTATGCTCATCTTAAAAGAGACGCAGTGGAAGACGCTGAACATTATGTGGATAGAGGTTTTGCCGACAGAGATTATTCTTTACAAATAAATAGATTTCCAGGATTTTTTTCAAGACACAATCCAACAAGATATGGTTATGAATTAGATTTCAGAGGAGATGGTCTAGCAACTTTTGGAATAACAAAAGAAAACACCGAATACAAACCTGTAAATGTAATTGAAGAAGATTGCCCTGAATTTTACAACGGAATAAGGGGAACAATTAGAGAAAAATCTATTCCAAGTGCATTAAGAGAAACAAGAGTTGATATTGCAAAATTAATTAGAGATTCTGTTTCAAAATTTCCAGAAACTGCAAAAGGATTTGTAAATAAAGCAAAAGAAAAAATTCCAGAAAAAGTTAAAGATGATTTGAGAAATGCAGGACAAGAAGCTAAAGCAGGAGCAGAAAAAATTTGGGAAAAAGCTTCAGATTATTTCAAATAAAAATTAAAACCACTTTCCTAAATTTTCTTGCTTTTTTCCGTCGATGATTTCTTTAACACTGATTTTAAAAACCTGAAAAATATTTTCAACTGCTTGAAGAATTTGTCTTTCCAAATAATATTTTATGTCATACTCTCCTTTTTCTTTTGGAAGTTTTACTTTGTCTCTAACTAATTTTGATTTAGTTTTTGTTTCTGCAATATAATATTCTACAAGCCCGCCTTGAGAAATTGGGATTTTTTGTTCTTTCATTTTTTTTGCTGCGATCACATGCGGTGAAATTGCTTTGTAGTCAGAAATTTCTTTTTTTAATTGAGTTTTGATAATTAATTCTTCTTTTGAAATTTTTCTTTGTTTTAATTTTGAAATAATTTCTTGTAAATATCCCAAGGCGTTTTTTTCATTTCCGTCATTAAGAATTAATTCAATAATTTTATTTTGAGTTTTTCGCGCGAGCTGACACCAATCACGACGGACTGTCTCAAATCCGCGAATTTTTAATTTATTGTCGTCGGAGATTAGCGCGTATTTTTTTTTCGCGCCAGCAGTTCCTGCGCGAGTCGTTACCCACAAGCCCCTTTTAAAAATTCCCTCAAGTTCAAGTTCCATTATTCCTGGAAGTTCTGAATTTAATTTTTTCAAAAATTTCAAAACATCGTCGCGGGATTTTTTTCCGACGAGAAACGCGATTGAGTCAGTATCTGAATAAATTACTTTATAATTTTCTTTATTTATTTTTTCTATAACTTCGTTGATAGATTTTCTTGCAAATGCTGCAGATGCCGCTGCTGCTTCAAGACAATAATATCTTGCTCCAAAAAAACCCTGATAACCATAATAAGCGTTTGCTAAAAGTTTGTAAGCATTGCTTCTTGCTTTTTTTATCACATCTGGTTTTTCTTTTAATTCTTTTTTAAATTGTTTTCTTAATTCAATTATTTCTTTTAATATTTCTGGAACAAATCCAATCTCCGTCGAGAAATAAACTTTTTTCCCAAGAACTTCAATTGAATGAGAATTTTTTTCTGGTTTTTCCAAGAGCGTTGATTTTGAAAGATTGTAAGTCACAATTACACTTCCATAACTGCTTGTGAAATCAAACATTGCAATATTTTCGTAAAGTCCTGGTGTGGGTTCAAAAACAAACGCGCCCTGATATTTTTCTCTTGTTCTTCTTGCTCCAATTTCGTCGTGGCCAGGTCTTTTTTCTGGGATCTCGTTGAATTTTTCTAAATTATGAATTATATAGGCCTCAACATTTTTTGACATTCCGTTTCTTGAAATTTCAAAAATTGGCTCTTGCAAAACCTTTGTAAATCCGACGAGATCTGGCCACATTTTTTCAAATAATTTTAATGTTAAAACAGAATCCTGCAGATTATATTCATAATAAGAATTCCAGTCATCTTCTTTCAATTTTGAAGAATGTTTTATTTTAAATTCTTTTTTTGAGTCACCTAAAAATTCTTTTGCAACTTCATTCAAGGAAAGTGTTTCTGATTGCATATATTGCGAGTAAGCAGTTCTTATAAATTTCAAAATGTCTATATGCGCAATGCCATTTATTTTTCCGACGAGGTTAAGTCCTCTTGAAAATTTCGGTTGCGAGCCATCTATTCCAATTGGAATTTTTACTTTTAATTTTTCAGAACGGGCTTTTATGTACGCGAGATCAAATCCGTCGGAAAAGTATCCGACTAAAAAGTCAGGTGAAAATTTTTTAACTTGCTCTACAAATTTTTCCAAAAGTTCTTCTTCATCTTTTACATATTCAACAAAGTCGGGTTTATTTTCTTTTGTTTTTTTCCAAGTCAAAACTTTTTTAAAATTTTCTCCAACCAGAGAGATCATTAAAATTTCTCCTTCGCCGATTTTTATTTCATCTGTTTCAATATCAAACGCAAGAGTTTTTGGAAAAAATTCTTTTTCTTTTATTTCTTTTGACGACGACAAATCAATGCAAAAATCAACGTCCAATGCAGAATCAATTCCGTTAAATTTTTCCGAATTATTCAGAACTTCACCTTGAATTTCATACCATTGAAGAGGCAAAATTTTTTTCTCAATTATATAATGGGTAATATAACCCAAATCATAACCCCTTCTTTTTTCAATTTCTTCAAAGTCCAATTTGTCAGCAATGTCATGCAAATCTTTGTAATTTGTCGCGAAAATTTTCAAAGCAAAAAATTTTTTTCCTAAAAAATTTTTTTCATGTTCTTCTATTTTTTCAACCTTTGTTGTTCTTCCAGAAGATTCAATTTCTATTTTTGAAATTTTATCAATTAATTTTTTTCTTTTTTCTTTTTTCAAATTATCTTTCAAAATTGCCCAGAGATAAACTTCGCAAGAATCAATCACGCAAATTCTTTTTTTGTCTGAGTTTCTCCCGATTATTTTACAAAAATTTTTCCCCTGAAAATCAAAGTAGTCGTAATCAATTGGGATGAAGTCGGTTTTCATTTTAAATATTATCCAACGGGCTTTTTATATTTTTAATGTTTGCCTGGCTTATTTGGGTGTAGATTTGAGTTGTTTTTATATCTGAATGTCCAAGAAGTTTTTGAATAATCCTTAAATCAGTTCCTTGTTCAAGAAGATGAGTTGCAAAACTATGTCTCAATAAATGAGGATAAACTCTTTTTTTTATTCCTGCTTTTTTTGCAGATGATTGGACAATTTTTTGGATTGTGTCTTTTGTTAATTTTCCTCCGCGATTTGAAGGAAATAAAATATTTTCGTTTAATAAATTGCAATAACTTCCTAATTCTTTTTTTATTGATTCAGGAATTTTTACAAACCTGTCTTTTTTTCCTTTTGCTAATTTTATATGAATTAAATTTTCTCTAAAATTAATATTTTCTTTTTTAAGATTAACAATTTCAGAAACTTTTAGACCGCAACCATACAGCATTTTAATAATTATCTTGTGCTTTATATTATTTGCCGATCTTATCATCTCTCTTATCTCATCGACAGTTAAAATTTCTGGAAGAGTGTTATTTCTCTTTGGATTGGGGAGATAAATTTTTTGTTTTAATATTTTTTCAAAGAAGAATTTAATCGCGAATAAATCTCTTCTCACACTTGCAGGATTTTTATTTTTTAAACTTTTTTGAATATATTCTTTGACAGTTTGTTCATTTAATCCACTATTCTTTGAATATTCTAAAAAATTTTTCATTGAATAAATGTATGCATTAACTGTTTGTCTAGAAAAATTTCGTATTTCAAGTTCTCTTTTTAATTTTATAAGCAAGCCATTCATAATAAAAAGAATTTGTTAAATTATATAAATCTATTGTTTTTATCTCGTATTAGCAGATTATCAATAATAATCTATTGATAATCTTATGTTGCTTGGCTTCGCCCAAATTTTAATTTTTCTTTCTTTTCCCACCCAAGATGGTGAGAGATTGCCCGCAGTCCTTCGGACATTTTGCTGAAACTTCGTTTCAGAGAAAAACTTCTTTTATCCGACCAACGAAAAAACCAACAAAATGCTTCGCACTTTGCATAACAAAGGATAAAAGGTTCGCTATCGCTCTCCCAAATTTTTCTATTTATTTTAGGGGGAGTTCCGAAATAAACATTCAAAAAAATTTAGTTGGATAGGTAAAAAAATATTTGCAATGCGAATCCAACAAGAATTAATACTAGTCCAAAAAGTTCTAATTTGTATTTTGGAGGAATTATACCCTCAACAACAGGTTTATGATTCCATTTTGTTACCCACTTCAAAGTTTGAGTATTTTTATAAAAAGGTCTCCAACCATTCCACCAATATCTTTTCTTATCCCACCACCTCACATCTTCTCTCCTACCATGAAAAGGATTTATAATTTCGGTTATAGTAATGATAAAAACTCCAATGATATCAAAACTCAATCCTAAAATTCCAAGATTTAAAGTCATTTTTCCTTGAGTTTTTTGTTGATATTACTCCAACCCCAAAGACCAATAATTAAACCTGCAATTCCCCAAATAATCATATTAAACCCAACATAAAATTCTTCTTCAAAAATGAATTTAGTAAAAAACCAAAAGAATAGAAACATAAAGAGGGCATACCGACTTCCATATGTTAAAACATAATTCCACTTTCCCATCTGAACAAGTTCTTTGAACTTTTCTTTTTGTTTTTTATCCATATCCAAAAAATGAAGAAACCCTAATTTAAAACCTTTTCGGAACTCCCCCATTTTCTTTTTAGAAAAAAGAAACAAAAAACGGGCAGGCAATCTCTCAAAATTAAATGGTCGTCGCTTCCACCTCCTCCCCCCTGAAAGAAAAATTAAAACTCACGAGGGGCTTTTTTAGCCCAGCTCGTGCCTCACTTCGTTCGGTCAAGCAATAGCAGATTAAAATGTAAATTCTTTTTTGCTTCGCAAAATTTCCCTCGTAGAAAACAGAATTTACCCAAATTTTTTCTTTCAGAAAAAACTCTCGAATGTTCAAAATTTTTTCAACTCTGAATTTTCCGCTCGTCATTTCGCTTCGCTACATTCCAGAGGTCAAATTCGAGGAAAAAATTTATCACTTCGAGCCCTCACAAGTTCGGGTATTTTAATCGCGATGTTATGTGTAATAAATTTGGAATCCTTCTAATTATTGTAAGCAGTTTTTCTTTCGATACTTTAATAAATAATGATAACTTAATCACATTATGGCAAAATCAGTTAAAAAAATAGTTGCAATTGGCGGTGGTGAAATCAGAGACTCCGAAACTTTGGCAATAGACAAAGAAATAATTCGATTGACGCAAAAGAAACACCCAAAATTATTATTTATTCCAACTGCAAGTTCGGACAATGAAGATTATTACAATGGTGTTGAAAAATATTTTGGTAAGAAATTGGGTTGTAAAACTAAAGTTCTTTATCTACTCAAAAAAACGCCGTCGCCAAAGGAAATTAGAAATAAAATACTTGATTCCGACATAATATATGTTGGTGGTGGCAACACACTTAAAATGATGAAACTTTGGCGCCGTCTTGGTGTTGATAAGATACTCAAAACAGCATGGCAAAAAGGCATTGTGCTTTGCGGACTTAGTGCTGGTTCAATATGCTGGTTTGAATCTGGACACAGTGATTCTATGTCGTTTTACAACCCAAAAAAATGGAAGTATATCAATGTCCGTGGTTTAGGCTTTATCAAAGGAATTCACTGTCCTCACTACGATAGTGAAACTTTGGGCGTTCCTAGAAAAAATCGTTTTCGCAATATGATCCAAAAAATTGGTGGAATTGGCATTTCTATTGATGAGAATTGCGCAATCGAATTTCTTGATAATAAATATAGAGTTATAACTTCAAAAAAATCTGCCAAAGCTTTCAGGGTTTATAAGAAAGATGGTAAAGTCATTTCTAAAGAGATTGAACAGAAAAATAATCTAATGCCAATTGCAATTTTATATGAACGATAACGAAAAACTGCCTTTATTGAATAGGATTCCAAATTTACTTGCTCCCGTTGGTCGCACCACGCTGCGCTCTCGCTTCACTGCGTTACGCTCGGGACACATAACAAGGGATATACGGTTCGGG
>CAYVCF010000036.1:0-8438 GCA_964450135.1 Candidatus Woesearchaeota archaeon | reverse complement strand
AATTAGTAAATAAACATCACGTATGAAAGAATTGATCACGTGGAGCGATAGATACAATCTTGGTATTGCCAAAATTGATTCCCAGCATCAAAAAATGATAGGGATTATCAACACGCTTTACAGGGCAATGGGGGCGTCGATAGAGAAGGAGGAGATGAGCGCCATTCTTCAAGAGCTTATTGATTACGCTAATTATCATTTTGCAACAGAAGAGGAGCATTTCAAGGAGTTTAATTACGAGGATACCGTGGAGCACATAAAGGCTCACGATATGTACCGAGAAAGAATTTCAAAATTTACGGAAGAATATTTCAACAATGCAATCCCGCTACCGTTCGAAATGATGGATTTTCTTAGTGAGTGGTGGACAGGACATATCCAAGGGACAGACCGCAAGTATGTTCCAAGCTTCCATGAGCACGGAATGAAATAATAATGGGAAAACTAATTAAAAGTTTTGAAAAGGGGGTCAGACCCCCTTTCCTTTTGGGAAAAGGGGGTCAGACCCCCTTTCCTTTTGACTCTGACACAATAAGAAAGAAACTTTTGTCAGAATGGCCGATACCTGAACCAAGCGATTATCTTTCGTTTGTAAATATCCCACAAATGGAGGAGGAAGAAGTGTTAAAGGGGTCAGACCCCTTTAACACTGAAAACCGGCGTCTCGGCAATGGGACCGTGAGTTCGAATCTCACCCTATCCGCCACATTAAACCCCCACGTCAATTAAATTGACGTGGGGGTTTCAATATTCCCAATTATTTTCTATAATTCTATATATGGAAGATATCAACAACAATGGAGACCTCGGGTCAAAAGTAGAATTTGAAAATCAATGGGAATGCGTTGAAGATGAAGAATGTTATGGAGCATGCCCAATGAATCTGCAGGATTGTTCATTTGAATGCATAAATCATAATTGCGTTCCAGTTCCAAAAAAATTTATTCCAGAAACATTTTGCAATTCTTTAGACGATAATGACAATGCTTTAATTGATGAAGGATGTGACGATGATTTTGATAGTTACTATGATTCTAATATGGTTTGTTATGAAAAATTTTCTTCAAGTAAAATGCAGACCCAATTTGAATTTAATAAAAAAACAAATTTAACTTTGAACAAAGGATGGAATCTTGTTTTTGTTCCAACTGAAAAATATATTTCATTATTTCAATTAAGAGAAAAATACAAAGGGCAAAAAGAAAAACAATGCATTATTGAGTCGGCATGGAAATATGATCCTTTAAATAATTCAAATATGAAAGTTAGTTCTATTGGCAATTCCGAATCATATTGGGTTTATTCTCTAAACAATTGTTCGTTTCCATTAACAGATTTTAATCCAATAGATAAGACAAAGATAAACTTGTTTCAAGGATATAATTTGGTCCCTGTTTTTGAAAACAAGATGAGTGAATTTTACAAAAAAATTTCTAATGAAAATATTTTGATTGTTGATAAAAACGGAAATTTTTTGAATTTTAATCCAAGTTTTTTAAATTCTGTTCAGGCAGGGTTTGTTTTTTGGAATTCGCAAATTCAGTGCGGAAATAAAGATTGCGACGATAACAATGCAGAAATAGGAGAATGCAAATGAAAAACAAAATAGAAAAAGATAAAAAGAATAAATTTATTTTTGGAATTGCTCTTTTAGTTTTAATACTTTTAGGTATTTTTTATTTTATTTATTTTGAAAAAAATATTTTTTTAAGTCCGCAAATTCCTGTTCCTGAAATAAGTTCATTGGAAGTTATAAATCTTTATATGAGATATGCAGATGTTTTTGATGGGACAAATAATTGCGCTTTTCCAAAGATAATCCCAGATTATTTTAACAGAAGCCAGCTTGCTTATTTGTTAGATGATAATGAAAACACAATTTGTTCAACAGAATTTAGAAAACAGGCGTCTCTTCAATTAAATTTTTCAACAATCTGCAGTTTTACAAAATTAGAAATTTCGTTTGGAAAAATAAATAAAAAACAAGAAATAACTATTTCCTGCATTGACCGGGGAAAAGAAAAATTGTCCAAGAGTTATGTTTATGATTCTGCTTTGTCAAATAAAGCAAGAACATTTGAACTGGCTAAAAAATTTAATTGCAAAAATGTTAAGATTAATTTTGTTGTCAAGGAAAAATTTGCAGGGGTTTTTCTTTCTGATTATTTTAATCTAAAGGAAATTAAGTTTAGATAAAAGAGAATAAATAAATTCTCTTGCAAGTTTTGTTTTTGCATTTTCTCTTCTGTAATTAACCAGCAAACAAATTTCTATTTTTTCCCAAATATTTATAATGCGCATCCAAATTTTTTTCTTTGCAATCTGGACAGATTTCTTTTAGTGTGTATTTAAAACATTTGTTGCACTTTTTTAATTTTGTCATTTTGTTTCTCTTTCACTAAATTGCAAATTTTTTTTCTTTGAATCTTTTTCTATTTCTAAAATTATTTCTTTTATTTTTGTTCCTGCATTTTTCATATCTGTATCTTCAACGCTTATAGAATATTTCCCCCCGCTTATGTATTTTATTTCTGCGTTTTTTATTTTTCCTAAAACTTCTTTTATCAAAGTGATTCCGTCTGAACTTTCTGATGTTAAATTTATTTCTTTTTTCAAAATTATTTTTTTCTTTTTTTGAGCGTTCAGAATTTCTAAGACCTTTTTTGAATTTTCTTTTCCAATTGCTTTTTCTAAAATTTTTGGTTCTTTTTTTGCTTGTTCTAAAAGGTCATAGAGATTATTTTCTTTTTCTATTTCATTAATCCATTTTTCCGAATCTTCTTTTAAAATTGTTTTTAAAATACTTTTGTAACTTTTCTCAAGAGCGTATTTTTCTTTTACTTGTTTTTCTTCTTTTTGACTGACCCTTCTTAGAGAAAGAATTATTTGTTCTCCGACAAATTTTAAGACCTTGCAGGCGATTTTCTTTTTTGGAACAACATAGTCTCTTAAATTTCTTATTCTTCCTGGCGCGATTTCGCTTAAAGTTATAGTCCCTTCTTTGTTTGTTCCGTCGATTTTTACAAAAACATTTGTTCCTAAAATCCTGTCAACAGTGCAGAGGATAATATCCCCTTGTTCAATTTCCATAAAAATAAAAACAGAAGAAAGGTTTTAAACTTTCCTAATTTTTTCAAAATATATCTTTAACTTTCTTAACATTGAGAAAACCCTTTCTCTTTCTCTCATTGCTCTTTTGTCTTGCTTGTTTTTGTCGTAATGTTTTCTTATTTTTTCTAATTTCTCTTCGACATTTTTTAAATCAGGGCTTTTGTAAAGATTTTTTTCCTTAAGAATTTGAGAAATTTTTTTATTAAATTCCTTTGAATGAATTCCTTGGTGTTTTAATTCTTCTCCGATTTTTTCAGATGTCAAATTTTTTTCTGCTAATTCAATTACTTTTTTTTCAAATTCCGCCTGAGTTATTTTTTCTTCTTTTGTTTTTTTAAGTTTAGTTTCTTCAATTTTTTCTTTTTTCATTCTAATTAAAAATTTGGTTGATTTAAAAATGTTTGGTTTTGAAAGAAATCTATTACGAAATAAATTTATCGACGAGAAAATCTTATCGAAGATTTTATAAATGCAGTTTGTTTTTTACTGGAGGAAGATGGTAAAAATAATTGGGGTGATTAGTTTAAAGGGGGGGGTTGGAAAAACTTCGAGTGTCGTTGCTCTTGGAGCTTCGCTCGCAAATATGAAAAAAAGAGTTTTATTAGTTGATGCTAATTTTTCGTCTCCAAATTTGGGGATTCATTTAAATTTAATTGACCCTCCTATAACTTTGCATCATGTTCTGGAAAGAAGTTCAAGTGTTAAAGATGCGATTTACAAATTAGAAAATAATATTGATCTTTTGCCGTCGTCAATTTTTGGAAAAAAAATTTCCAGTCCAATGAAACTTCGGGATAAATTAAGAAGCGTGAAAAATAAATACGATATTATTTTAATTGATTCTTCTCCTGCAATGAATGAGGAGGTCCTTGCGTCTATTTTGGCTTCTGATGAAATTTTAGTTGTCACAACCCCTGATTATCCTACACTTAGCGCGACAATAAAAGCAGTAAAACTTGCGAAATCCCGCGGAGTTCCAATTGTTGGATTAATTTTAAATAAAGTTTTTGGAAAAGATTTTGAACTTTCAATTAAAGATATTGAAAAAGTTACAGGCGTTTCTGTGATGGCTCTTATTCCGCATGATATTAATTTTCTCAAATCTCTTTCAAAATTTAAATCATCTGTTTTAGAAAAACCTCGAGCTAATTCAAGTATTGAATTTAAAAAACTCGCATCAATGCTTGTAGGAGAAAAATATTCTGCTGGAAAAATTTTGGATATGTTTAATGTCTGGAAAATTCTTGTTCCAAAACAACAGGAAGTTAACAGAGAGGTTTATTATTCGAGTTTGTTTGATTGATTTTTTACCGACGGAGATTTGAACTGAAAGTAAATTTGCTGTTGAAGTTATAAGAAATTTTTGCGACTTCGTCGCATTTATTTGAAAGATAAATAATATTTAAAATTCTGAATAAAGAAATTGCTTAAAATTTTTGCATCTCAATCGCAGCAAGTTGCGGGGTATTAACCCAAATTAAAAATAAAAGTTAGTCGCGAGATTTTATCACAGAATAAAGTTAATTGCAAGGAATTGAATAGCATAATTAAATTAACCGAAGATTTAGTTTACATTAAATTAATCCGAGTTAAAATTTCTTTTTCTACTTTTTCCCGTCGACAAATTAAATCTTTTCAGCTTTTTCGCTTTCAATTAAAATATTTGCAATTTCTTTTGGCAGTTCTGCAGTTTGCTCTTTTTCAAATGGCCCGATTGTTTCTCCGTCTAATCCAACAAATTCTTCAACTGATTCTAAAAATTTTATTTTTTGTTTATTCTCTTTTGAATTTTTTCCGTTTAACATTATGCTTAATTTTTTATCAGTAAAATCAATTTGTTTCATAATCTCTTCAAATAACTCTCTTTCTATATCTAGCATGTTTTCAAAATCCTGTTTTGAGATTCCTGTTTCTGCTGCGATTAAAACTAAATTAAGAATCTTTTTCCTCCTCCTTAACATTAATTCCTTGAATAAAGTTATTGCGTTTTCAAGTTGTTTTTTTGTTTTGAAAATCACTTCTGAGAATTCGGAGTCCTCTTTCACCGCCATTTGTTTTTTTTCACTTAAATATTCTGCGACTTCTGAGACAAAATTTTTTGAAATTTGCTGGAGCTGTTCAGTGTAACGTTCTTTTCTTGCAGCTTCGTAAATATCGTTGTAAGTTATCATTTTAAATTATTCTCCCGAAGCTTTGCGATATGAAAGGAGGCATAAAAAAATATCGCTTAACCGCAATTAAAAAGGAGAGGTTACTGTAAGGAGAAACTTGGTTCTCCTCAGCTTCGTAAATATCGTTGTAAGTTATCATGAAAGACAACCTACGGTTTTCTTATCGAGTTTTCCCTTTCTGTTCAGGTGTGCGATATCCTTTTTGTGCCTCTGGTCGATATCGCGTGAAAGTAGACAACCTAAGCGGTTTTCTTTTTTGAGAAATCCTCTTTTTTTATTTATCATAAAGTTTCCAAGAAATATTTCTTTATATTGATTTCTGTGGTGAAAAATTATCTTTTTTGAATTCTGTTATATAAAGAATAAATCTTATTCTGCGTGATCTAATTCTGCTTGCAAACTTTTTATTCTTGTTCGAGCAAGGATTAATGCAAATTGTTCTGGAGATAAATTGTTCTCTTTAAGTGCAGGATTAATTCTCCAATTGTAATTTCTAAGTCCTTCCTCTAATTTTCTCATAGGGGTTCTTTCTGCAAATTGTTCTAAACTTCCTCTTTGAAATAAAAAATAATTGCCTAATCCTTCTCCAATATAAACATTATAATCCCCCGGGCGATTTGGAAAAGTTCTTACTTCTACTCCTTCTTCTGAATAAATTAATTCTCCTTCTCTTTCGCACATAATCTTTTTACAAACTTTCTATTTAAAAATAAATCGGTGTTTGAAAATATATTTTGATTTTTTAATTTGTCGTAGACAAAAGATTATCCTTGTGATATCTAATGGAGGCATTTGAAAGATATCACTTACATGCACAGAGAAGGAGGGGGTAATGTAGGGGGAAACCAAAGGTGCCCCTCATTTTACAAATCCAACAACTTTCAACAAATCTTTTCCAAGAATTCTTTTCAAACTTCCTTTTCTTGCTTCTTTTTCGCAAAAGTGTTCTTTTCTTGGAATGTTGCCGCGAGTTCCGTCGTAAAATAAAACAGGAACAGGATCTGCTGTGTGGTCTTTTAATTTGCACGGAGTTGAGTGGTCTGCTGTTACAAGAATTTTTAATTTATTCGGAGGCGCGAATTTTCTTAAAAAATTAAAAAGAGTTTTATCAATATATTCTATCATTTGTTTTTTCTCAAATGGTTTGTTGTCGTGTCCTGGTTGGTCTGTTTCTTTTATGTGAATGTAAATGTAATCGGCTGTTTTTTTGTTTTTTTCAATGCATTTTATTGCATATTTGCAGGCCTTTTCCAATCCGTCATGAAGATTTTTGTAAGCATCAAGATCCTGAAGTGGAGGATATTCAAAAGTGCAGAGATTCATTCCAGAAGATTTTGCAAACCCAATCTCAAGAGGCATATAAACAAATCCTGTCCACTTTTTATATTGTTTTAATTTCGGTGGCTCAATTCCTGCTCCGCGGACAAGAAGAAAATTTGCAGGCATCAGTCCCTTTTTTATTCTTTCTAAATTTACTGGATGTTCTCTTAAAATTACTTCTGCTTGTTTAAGAAAAGAATTCACCATTTCCAAAGTGTAATTTGCGTTTTCGTCGTCGGTGTCAAGAGATTTGCAAAAAGATTTTTTTTCTATGGGTTTTTTCTTTCCTTCAATATATGCTGTGTCATTTCCTGAAATATTATCTGAAAGTCCTCCGCGAAAAACCAAGACAGCTCTGTGCTGGTTTGTTGGTTGAAAAACAAATTTGATTGGAAGAGTTATTTTTTGATTTAATGCATCGCCTAAAAGTTCTGCTTCTGTTGTTGTAAGCGTTCTTCCTGCTCTTCTGTCTAAAATATTTCCCTTTGAATCAATTGTTGCGAAATTTACTCTTAAGGCTAAGTCCCCTCTGACAATTTTTATATCTGTTCCTTTTGTTTCTAATTGTCCCCGCGTGCTTGAGATTAAATCATTTCCAAAAATACTTATTATTGCCTCGTCTGATTCTGGGACAAATCCTGGTTTTACAGAATACATATAACCCATTTCTCCGCGCGAAGCAAAAAAATCCAGATTAGGAATTTGCGCATCTTCTAACGGAGTTTTTTCATTCAAAGATCTATTTGGCAAGTCGCCTAATCCGTCAAGCAAAACAAATATCCCTTTTAACATATAAAAATTAGCAAACGAAAGTTTATAAAAATTTAGGAGGTGAAAAGAAACCTAAGCGGTTTCTTTTATCTACTCGTGACCCCAAATTTATGGAATATTATTGAAGTCGTTCGGTTTCCCTTCTTGTGCGAAAAAGCAATTTCTTAAATTGCCTCCGTTCATATCGCATAGAAAGATTAATTCTTTATTGACAAAATTATTGAACCAAATTTATTTAAATCCTTTTCATTTTCTTTTTTTATGAAAAATATAATTCAGCAAGGAGCAGAGGCAATTATTTTTTTAGATGAAAATAAAAATGTTGTCAAGGAAAGAATTTCAAAGTCATATCGTCTTAAAGAACTGGATGAGAAAATTAGAAAACTTAGAACCCGTTCTGAAACAAAACTTTTAGAAAAAGCAGGAAAAATTATTTCAGTTCCTGAAGTTATTCAGTCAGATGAAAAGTCCAAAAAAATAATTATGGAATTTGTTGAAGGGAAAAAACTTTCTGATTTCTTAAATGATTTTTCTCTTGAAAAACAAAAACAGATTATAAAACAAGTTGGAAAGTCACTTGCGAAATTGCATAACCAAAGTTTAATCCACGGGGATTTGACGACGTCAAATTTGATTTTGAAAGACGATAAAATTTATTTTATTGACTTTGGTTTGGGTTATCACAGCGCAAAATTAGAGGACAAAGCAGTTGATATTCATTTATTTAAACAGGCCTTGGAAGCAAAACATTTCTTGAACTGGAAAATTTTATTTGAAGAATTTTTAAAAAGTTATTCTGAAGAATGTGAAGAGTCAGAAAAAGTTTTGGCGCAACTTGAGAAAGTTGAAAAGAGAGGGAGATACAGGCATTAAATAGATTTAAAATAATTTATAAAGTTGAATTTATTTACAATAAAATGAAAAGAGTGATTTTAATTTTGTTTTTATTTATTTCTTTTTTACCTTTCTATATTGTTTGTTTCATTTTCCCTTCCTCATTTCAACTCCAAAAAAACATTTAAATATATATGAATTAATATAAAATTATATGACACAAATAAAAAT
>CAYVCF010000035.1:0-9247 GCA_964450135.1 Candidatus Woesearchaeota archaeon | reverse complement strand
ACTAAAGTGCGGAGTTTGTTTTGGTTTTTTGATTCCCAAAAAAATACGCGTGTAAACCAACCGCAACATAAATGTCGCGGATTTTTTTTAGGATTAACAAATTGAACATATCCTTCTTTTTTTATTTCTTCTTCTTTTGTCTGATGTTCGCTTTGAAATGGGGGAGCAGTATAATAAAAAATTTTCTTACAATTAAGTTTTTGTTTTTTTGATAGATTATCTGAAAATTTTATGATGTTGTAAGATAAATATTTCCCATTTCCAAAATATTTTGAAAGTTTAGATAAAAATCCTGCGTCAATAAAAACAAGAGTATTCTCAGAAAAGCAATCATCCGGCAACCTTTTCAGATTACCGGGGAGTATGTTAGTTCTACTAAATCCCTCGAGTTTATAAACTTTTTCTTTCATTCATTTCCCCCTAAAATTTTTTTAATCTCATCAATTCTTTTTTTCTTTTCATAAATTTCATAAGGAACTTCAACTCCGTCGACGATTACAAGATTATTTCCTCTCGCATAAATTGTAATGTCTTTTTCTTTTGTCAGATTTTTTTCAAAAGTCACTCTTAAATAATTTCCAGAAGGAATTAAAATAAAATTATTATCTTGTGTTTTCACAAATTCATAAACATCTTCCAAAAAAGTTTTGTTTGAATCCAGATGTTCTGCTTTTGAAATTTCAATTATTAATTCATAAGTTTGGTTTGAAAGATGCGGAACATTCCATTCAATATAATCAACATAACTATCGTTGTCCAAATCATAAGCAGTGTAATTCACTAGTATCTTTTCAATTTCCTCGACGATAATTGTTGAATTTATTTCAGAAAAATTTTCGCTTTGTTCAGCTGAAACAATTTTGATAACATTTCCTGTCAAACTCCAAGAAATTTTTGCAAAAATATTTTTCAGCCAAATAAAAAATTTGGCATTTCCATTTCCAATAACTTGTCCTGTGATAAATCTGCTTCCTTCAAAAGATTCATTTGTCGTCGGGGTTTCAGTTTCATTTTCTTCAAAAGTTTGATTTACCGACGGAGTTTCTGTTTCATTTTTAGAACTTTCTGTCTTGTTAATTATTTTATCTTCTTCTGTTTGATTTGCTTGTTCGGTTTCATTTTCAATAATTTCAGTTTCATTTTCTATTGAAATCTCAGTTTTATTTTCTATAATTGTTTCATTTATCTTCAATGTTTCTGTCTCATTAATTGTCTGATTTATTTCCTGCGTCTGATTTTGACTTGTTTCATTTTCAGAATTTGTCTCATTTACCGACGGAGTTTCAATTGTTTTGTTAGTTTTTACAATCCAGTATAATTTTAATTTTCTTGCATCATTAATTTTAATTTTATAATTTTCATTAATTAAAGTATAAGCAAGAATATTTGTGTAATTCAATTCATCTGGAGCAGAGATTAAAATTTGTTTTTTATTTCCTGTTTCATTTTCTTCTGATTTCGGGGCCTCTGTAAAATATTCAACTGCAACTTGTTGTGAGGTCTCAGCAACTCCAGTAAGATTAATTATTTTTTTATCAGTTGTCTCAATTATCTCTGCTCCTTGCAATTCTTCTGAAATAACATTTCCTGTTAAAAATAAATTTCTTTCCAATGGTTTTTGTTTTTGCGATTCTTCAAATAATTGTCTGACTTCATCATCTCTTTTCACTGAAATATTTTCAGCGGTTTTGGGAATTTCAACGACAAAATCAGAGATATTTGAATTATTTACCTCAATAAATTTCATCCATTTCACTGGTTTGTTAATAACAGCAGGATATTGAATTGTCGTAAAAACTTCTGCAGTTAAGTTTATTCTTGTTTTATTTTCAATTGTCTTATTAAAAATTGTTTCATTAGAAATTATTGTCTCATTAAAAGGAATTTCAATTTTATTTTCTGTCTCATTTAAATTTTCAATTGTTTCATTCTCAACAATTGCCTCATTTGTCGTCGGTAATTCAGAATTTTCCGTTTTATTTGTTTCTGGAATTTCTGTTGTCTGATTTATTTCAGGAGTTTTTGTTTCTGTCTCTGTTTCATTTTCATTTGGAATTTCCTTCACCTCAATAATTTCCTTTGCTTCTGCCAAAATTTCATTTTCATAAACAATTTTAATGACAAGTTCTCCTTGTTCTGCTTTTAGATTTAAATCTTTTAGATTAATTTTAATTTTGTTTTCCTTGCTTGTCAAATATTCCTCGCCAAAACCAGTTTCAATTTCAGAATAATCTGTTGAAACAATAATTTGATTTCCAGAAATTTTTAATTTAACATTCTCATCGCTGATTGGTTCCCCATTTAATTCAACGCTTTTTATTTTTGCGGTTTTTCCTTCTGGAATTTCATAAACAAAATCTTTTTCTTTTGAACATTTTCCTTTCAAAACATTTTCATTGAATTCTTCAACAACAGCGCCTGTGATTGAAACCTCAGATAATTCTGATTGACTTTCTGAAGGTATCTCAGAATTTTGTTTAGAAATTTCTCTTTGCCCTAACTCTGAATTTGTTTCAGAATTTTCAGATTTAATAATTTCACTTTCTTGTTTTTGAGTTTCTTGTTGAGGGGTTTCTGTTTCAACATCTGTTTTAGTTTCTTTAGAAGCTTGCTCAAAATTATTTTCAGGAATTGTTCTTTGTCCAAAATTTTCAGAATCAAAGATAATTAATTCAAAATTAATTTCAGGATAAATTTTTTTCTCTCCCAAAATTCCATAACCAGAACCGCTTCCAGAAATAGTTTTTCCTTCAACATAAAAACTTCCATTAGAATTATACTCAAGCAAATCAGAAATTAAAAATTCTTGGGTTTTTCCTGATTGCTCGACGACAAATTTAGCATTTGCAGGAATTAATTCTCCTTCTTTAACTTGCAAAACAAATTCTCCAGAAAGATTTTCTCCAGAAAAATAAACTGCATTTGCATTTAACCCCACATTTCCTGTTAAATTTAAATTAGAAAAAATTAAAAAGAATAAAGAGATTAAAAAAATTATTCCTGCAAAAACAATCAAACTTTTTTTCCCAAACGAAACTGTGGGAGTAATAAAAGATTTTTCTTTTTTTGAATTTTTATTTGGGTCAACAAGCCCGACATATTTTTTTCTTACCTTTCCTGTCTCGTCTCTATAACTTTCGTAATAATATGGACCAAAAACTTTTCCATTTTTGTAAAAATATCTTTTGTAAGCCATTAATCCCTCTTTTAAATTTTAAAATATGTAGGAGTAAATGATTTATAAATATTACTTATAATATAGATTTATACTAAATAAGATATGCTATTGAAAAACAAAAAAATTTACCCACAAAAACAAAAACTTTAAAACCTCTTAAACATTTTTTTATTTATGAAAAAAAATAATCCAAAAAAAGCAATCTTAAAAAAAAGCAAAGAAATAAACGGAATTTCTGTAAAGGGCTATGATTTTAATCAAGGAATAAATTATGAAAAAATTTTGAAATCTTATGCAAGCACAGGCGCGCAAGCAACAAATTTTGCAAAAGCAGTTGAACTAATAAAAGAAATGCGAAAAGAAAAAGCATTCATCTATCTTGGCTACACTTCAAATATGGTTTCCACTGGAATCCGCGAAATAATTCGTTATTTAGTTGAACACAAATTTGTCGACGTTGTTGTAACTTCTGCAGGAGGAATTGAAGAGGACTTGATAAAATGTTTAGGGGATTTCAAAATAGGAAGATTTAATTTAAACGGCGCAGAATTAAGAAAAAAAGGAATCAACAGAATCGGAAATATCCTTGTTCCAAATTCAAGATACTGCAAATTTGAGGACTGGATTATGCCGATTTTAGAAAAATACGACGACAAAATAAAAAATTCAAGTGACTTGATAAAAATTTTAGGAAAAGAAATCAACAACAAGGACTCAATTTTATATTGGGCTGAAAAAAATAAAATTCCTGTTTTCTGTCCGGCAATTATGGACGGAAGTTTAGGAGACATGATTTATTTTTACAAAAATTACAAAAACAAAAATTTCAAATTAGATTTAGTTTCTGACGCTGAAGAATTAAATAATTCATCTTTGGGAAAAGAAAAAACAGGAATGATAATTTTAGGTGGAGGAGTTATAAAACATTCAATCTGCAATGCAAACCTTTACAGAAACGGAGCTGACTACGCGGTTTATATTAATACTGGAGAAGAATTTGATGCAAGTGATTCTGGCGCACGTCCTGACGAGGCCGTCTCTTGGGGAAAAATCGCATTAAATGGAAAGTCAGTAAAAATTTTTGCAGATGCAACTTTGGTTTTTCCTTTAATTGTAAGTGAAACTTTCGCGAGAGAAAAATAAATTTTGAAAAAAATTTTAAAATCTTTCTATCTTGTTAAAAATTCATTTTTAAAAATTGAAATTAACTCTTTTCTCTAAAAATCTTTTAAATTCTTCAACATCTTTTGAAAAAATTTGCAAGCCAGCAGAATTTTTGTGTCCCCCGCCTGTCGCGCCTTCAAACTTTTTAACAGCGTCGAGAACAATTTTTCTAACATCAATTTTTCCTCTTAAAGAAAATTTTATTCTCCCTTTGTTCTCGCCTTCATAACCAACTACAATAACTTTTTCAGGATATTCATAAATTAATTTATCTGCAAGGTGCTGACTCAAACTCATCTCCCCAGAATATGCAAAGAACAAAAGATTGTCTTTAATTTTTTCTTTTGCCTTTAAAAAAAGTTTGTTTAAAATATTTTCAATTTGTTCGTATTTTTCTAAGAAAGTTTTTGTCTTGGAATTTTCTTCCAAAACTTCTGACGGAAAATTTGCTTTCACTAAAAAATTCATCATCTTAACGACATTTGTCGTCGTGTCTTTTAACCCATAATTAAAAATTTTTACAAGTTTTCCTATTTTGCATTTGTAATAAACATCAAACGCAGTTTGGTATTTGCAATCAATAAAATCTGAATTTTCTTTTTTAAATTCTTTTAAAAATTTTGGAAGAAAACAATCCCCGATACATCCAACGACTGCGACCCACATGTCTTTTTTTTGTTTTGTAATTTCATAACATAGATAAGAAACTGGTTCGTTTTTTCCGCTGACATCAAATGTATTGTAGTAAAATTCTGTTTTCAATTTTGGAACTTCGTGATGGTCTATTACAATTAACGGCAGGTTCATTTCTTTAACTCCTTCAATAAAGGTGTTATTTATTTGCGGTTTGTCGAGGACAAAAACATAATCAGAACCAAGTTCGCGGATTCGTTTTAGATAAATTTCAGTTTGCTCGTCAAAAGATTTTGCAACAATTCCTTTTCCTCTTCCCAACCATTTCGCGAGAAGTAAAAAACTGGATAATCCATCTGCATCAGAGTCGTAAAAAAATACAGGATTAGCGCTTTTTTGAAGATGCTCGCGAATTTCTAAAACTTGTTTTTTTGTTAGCATAAATTAAAGAGTGAATAATCAATTAAAAATGTATGTTTAATAAAAAGAACCTAAGCGGTTCTTTTTTATCTCCCTTTTCTGTTCATGTTAAGTGGCATTTTCCTATGCCTCCTGTGATGCCACATAGAAGTTAAGAACCAAGGTTCTGCTCGAGCCTTCACTCTTTTTTTATTTTTGAGGCGATAACTCGTGAAAATTAAAAAAATAAAAAGGAAGATTTAAATACATAGCAAGTATATAATCCCATATGGTTACAACAATTCAAATTAGTTCAGAACTTTTAGAAAAATTGCAACAGATGAAAATTAATATAAAAGAAAGTTATGAAGAATTGATTTGGGACTTGATTGAAGATAGAATAGAGCTTTCTGAAGAAACTAAAAAAGCTATCGCAGAATATGAAAAAGATAAAAAGAGCGGAAACTGGAAAAATTTTTTAACATTTGATGAAGTGAAAAAGGGGCTAAAGATAAATGTATGAGATTATTTTTCATAAAAACGCGCAAAAACAAATAGAAAAATTGTCTCAAGAAATCCAGAAAAGGATTATTTTTTCTTTGGAGAGGATAAGAATTTCTCCACACACGCATGTGAAACGACTTGTAAATACCCCTTATTTTAGATTAAGGGTTGGAGATTATAGAATTATTTTAGATATTGAAAATAAAAAGTTGATAATTTTTGTAATTGAAATTGGGCATCGGAAGAATATTTACAAATGAATTTTACAGACGACGATTTGAAAGAAAGTTGAAAAAATATTTTGCAAGTTACAATTAATTGGATTTTCGGCCGAATGATTTCGCTAATGTTCCATAAATGCGAGGTCAGGAGCAAAGCAAGAATTATTATTAATAAAGAATAAATTTTCGCGAAGCTAAGAAATTTTATTTACGCGACTTCGTCGCATTTATTTGCTTCAAAATTGACTTTGTCAAATTTTTCCGCAAGAGAGATTATTAATCTAAAAAGGAAATTTTTAATCGTGGGTTTATCGAATTTTGAAATTTTGGTTCTCTGATTTTTTTGCGAGGTTCTCGTAGAAATTTAAGAAAGTTCATTTTGTCGTCGTGGAAAAATAAAAAAGAAAAAAATAGAAAGAAGAAAAAATAAAAAAGAAAAAATTTTAAGGGGAGCAACAAATACATTCCATATCTATATCAAAAATTTCAGGTCTGTCAAGAAAATCTAAATTTGTAGGAATATCCGAACATTCTATCTGATAATCTATAGAATAATCTAAGATTGTATTTGTTGAAATATTTTTCCAGGCAAACATTGCTTCTGCAGAAATGCAGATATGATTACTATAAGAACTATTACAAATTGAGTTACAATTTTTAGTATCTGTTGCATATCTTGCGATTTTACATTTGTTCAACCTTTCTAAAATAAATTTTCTTTGTTCATAGGATACACTCGTATAATTCACAAATTTTCCATCAATTTCCGCTTTAGTATAGACCTCTGGCCCATATTTTGATTGCTGAACTTTTATTACTCCTGCGTTCGGACTCAATTCAGGATTTCTCCAAAAAACAATCACAGCTCCGACGACAAGAATCGCAATCAAAATTATTGCAAATGTTTTCCAAAAATTATTTTCCATTTTTGTTTTCAATTTTTTACCTCCTTTCAATAATATTATCTAACTCGCATTTTGAAACTCAAAATTTTATTAACGAGTTATTTATTTTAATAGAAATATATATATATATCTTGCGGTTTTTATTTGTAAAATAAAAAGAGGAAAAATGGAATTAAAAATAAAATTTGCAAAGTGGTCTGCAGGAGTTCCTGTCGCAATGCTAAACACAAAAACCGCTGAAAAAATCGGCGCGCATTTGCTTGACAGAATTTCTATAAAAACAAAAAATAAAGAATTGTCGACGATAATTGACACAATTGGAAATCTTGTAAAAGAAAACGAAATCATCGTGTCCTCTGAAATTGTTGAAGAACTGCAACTAAAAAATAAACAAAAAATTGAAATCAGTTTAGTAAACCCGCCGAGAAGTTTGGAGTTCATAAAAAAGAAAGTAAATAATAAAAATTTGTCTGAACAAGAAATTAAAGAAATTATAAAAGATGTTGTTGAGAACAATCTTTCTGAATCGGAAATTGCATTATTTATTTCAGGAATGTATAAACAGGGAATGAATTTCAAAGAGACAATTTTTTTAATAAAAGCAATTTTGGAAACAGGAAATCAACTGCACTTTGATTCTAAATTTGTCGTAGATAAACATTCAATCGGCGGAATTCCAGGAAACAGAACAACTCCAATCGTGGTTTCAATTTGCGCTGCTGCTGGTTTGACAATTCCAAAAAGTTCGTCGCGAGCAATTACCACTTCAGCAGGAACTGCAGATGTTATTGAAACAATTGCAAAAATAGAATTTTCTTTAGAAGAAGTTAAAAAAATTGTGAAAAAAACAAACGCGTGTTTGGTTTGGGGCGGGGGATTTGGAATTGTTCCAGCTGACTCAAAAATTATTAGAATAGAAAAACAGCTGGGGATTGATCCTGAGACACAACTTTTAGCGTCAATAATGTCAAAAAAAATAGCGTCAGGAGCAAAATATATTTTAATAGACATCCCTTATGGAAAGACCGCGAAGGTCTCAAAAGAAAAGGCCTTGCGACTAAAAAATAAATTTCAGCAAATTGGAAAATATTTTAAGAAAAAAATAAAAGTTGTTTTAACAAAAGGAGAGCAACCGATTGGTTATGGGGTTGGTCCTTTCTTAGAAATCAAAGATGTAATTTCTGTTCTCAAACAAGAAGAAGGATATCCAAAAGATCTTGAAGAAAAATCTCTTTTTCTTGCAGGAGAAATTTTAAAGATGACAAAACAAGGAGATAAAAATACTGCGCGAGAAATTCTCCAGTCAGGAAAAGCATTTGAAAAATTCAAAGAAATAATTATTGCGCAACACGGAAAAATTCCTGAAAAAATTCCAGAAGCAAAATTTAAAAAAATAATTAAGTCGGAAAAATCTGGGACAATAAAAGAAATTGATAATAAAAAAATAAATAATTTGGGAAGAACTGCTGGTGCCCCTGTGGACAAACTTGCTGGGCTTGAAATAAAATTTAAATTAGGCGACAAAATAAAAAAAGGTCAGTCATTATTGATTGTTCATGCAGAATCTGATTCAAGATTAAAGCAAGCAGTTGAATTTTACAAAAAAGAGAAACCATTTCTTATAAAATAGTATCACAACAAATATTTTAAACTCTGCATTGCTAAAAAAATTATGGAATTAAATTCAAGAAACAAATTAATAGAATATTTTAAAAAAAATTTGAAAAAGGGCTACACACTTGATTCTCTTAAAATAGCGTTGGTAAAACAAGGATATTCAAAAGGATTAATTGAAAGCGCGTTCAGAGATTTTGAAAATGAGCTCGCAAAAAATGCTCCGATTTTAAAAGACAAACCAAGAATTTCTTATGAAATTGTAGACGAGAGAAACAAACCAATTGAATTAAAAAAAAGTTTGTGGAAAAGATTTTTGGATTTGTGGGAATAAAACAGAAATATTGCATCAACAATAAGTTTTAAAACCAAATTGTATAAATAAATTTAGGCCGCCATCGCATACAGAAATTAAAATTTCTGTCTCCTTGAAACAGGTTTGTTTCTTCGGATAATGGTATTGCATCAACAATAAGTTTTAAAACCAAATTGTATAAATAAATTTAGGCCGCCATCGCATACAGAAATTAAAATTTCTGTCTCCTTGAAACAGGTTTGTTTCTTCGGATAATGGTATTGCATCAACAATAAGTTTTAAAACCAAATTGTATAAATAAATTTAGGCCGCC
>CAYVCF010000034.1:9372-9547 GCA_964450135.1 Candidatus Woesearchaeota archaeon | reverse complement strand
GTCGTAGTTTTGCTAATTTTTAAGCTTTTTTGGTGCTAAAATGTCTCAATCACCTTAAATTATTGTTATCATTATTGTTATCACTTCAAAAAGACAATTATGGAAAAGTTTATAAACCTCTTAAAATTAAAAACAACATGAAAGAAGAATATCCCTTAAAAAAAGAAGAACCTTT
>CAYVCF010000034.1:0-9272 GCA_964450135.1 Candidatus Woesearchaeota archaeon | reverse complement strand
TGAAAGAAAAAATTTCTTTATTGGTTTAGATGGAAGAAGTTATTCTACACTTCAAACACTAAATGATGCAGATGAAAGATACAGAAGAAGAATGTTCGAAAAAAATGAAAAACCTTTTGAAAGAGAGGAATTAAAAAAAGAAGAACCTTTTGAAAGAAAAAATTTCTTTATTGGTTTAGATGGAAGAAGTTATTCTACACTTCAAGCACTATATGATGCAGATGAAAGATATAGAAGAAGGTTTGAAAAAAAAGAAAAAGATTCTGAAAGAGAGGAATTATTTATTGGTTTAGATGGAAGAAGTTATTCTACACTTCAAGCACTAATTGATGCAAATAGACGACATTTGAAAGATACCAATAAGCGTTTTACTTTTTAATATTTCTGAAAAATTTAAATAGGTTATTTTCTTAAATAATGTTAACCTCATAGATTTATATTTTGATCCTAAAAAAAATACGCGATATTTATTTTCAGTTTGAATTAATCTCCCATTTGTCGTGGTTGCTAAAACTGAAAAGACAGAAATTGTTGGACAATTTCTTTATTCAAAAAACTTTTTTTGTCGTCGGTGTTTTTCGAACACAGAAAACAATATTAAATTTTTCTGTCGATGTTTTCTGTTCTCACCAAATCCAGATTATCAATTAGTAAAAACCAAATGATTTGGTGATTCCAAAAATTCCAAACCGAATTTAAAGAATTTTCCGATGTTGCGGTTTAGTTACACGCGTATTTTTTTGGGAACAAGAGAAAATTATCTTTGTCGTCGGAATTTTCTCTGCGCAAAAATTAAAAACAGAAAACAAAATTTTTGCGTCTAAAAACCCCAAAAACAAAACTCAAATGGTTTTTGGATTTTCAATTTTTGTTTTACTTGTTGTTGCGTTTGTAATTTTTTTTGTGAAAAAAGACAAGAATCAAAAACCGCTCACACCTCTTGCAGGAATTTCTTTTATGTCAAGAAACTTGGTAGAAAACCGCACCTTAAAAGGTGCGGTCGTTTCTTGAGCATCAAAAAGACGAGCGCCTTTTCAAACCACGGCTTTGAAGCCGTGGTGGCGCATCGTCTTTTTGATGTTTGTAATTGCAGGAATTATTTTTTGCAGACAACAAATTTCTTAGTTATAGTTTAATTCTCGTCGGAGTTTTGCTATTTTAGTTGATAGAAAAATTTCAACGATACGCAGCGTCGCCGTATTTTCTGTCTGTTAAATGTTTTTCTCTTTCTCTTTCTGCTTTTGCGAGAATTAATCTTAATCTACTTGGTTCAATATGTGCTTGATTAATTGCAGAAAAAAGTTTTGGATAATCCTTTCTTAATCTTAATTCAATTTCAGTAAGATTTCTATTCCCTCCAAAAAATTTTAAATCTCCTTCGTTTAATAAATATCTTTTGTTCCTGACCCAAACTTCATTTCCTCTGTTTGAATGTTCTCTAATTTCAATTTGTTCTTCTCTATAAATTAATTCCCCTTTTTCAAAATCTGTTTTTTTTGGGTTAATTGCATTAGCGTCTACAAGAGAGAATCCTATAAAAATGCCTGCGAGAGTTCCAATAAAATTTCTTCTTGAAATTGTTTCTTCCATGATTTTACTAAACCTTTTTACTTTAAAAATAATTATGTATCTGAGATATATTTTTTCTTATCCCTTTAAAGCAATAACATTTATAAACGAAAAATTTGTTTAATTGTTATGAACTCTGTTGAAGACCCTGAAGAAAGTTTTTCAAATGTTTGTCTTAATAAATATTCTGCGAAAATTCCG
This sequence comes from Candidatus Woesearchaeota archaeon, assembly GCA_964450135.1. GTDB lineage: Archaea > Nanobdellota > Nanobdellia > Pacearchaeales > GW2011-AR1 > CAYVCF01. Next base: position 7,502 of record CAYVCF010000034.1, on the reverse strand, counting down.
ATGATTCCTGAAAATTCCAAAGAGATCTCCAAGGAAATGGATAAGACAAAAAAAGAACTTGAAAAATTAAAGACGTGGATTGTAAAAAAATATTCTTTTACTCAAGCTATTGGAATTTTGCCTCCACAGGCAATTAAGATTTTTATCGACGAGGAAGAGATTCCGAAAGAAACAGAAAAGTTGGTTCATCTTTATATGATAGTTCCAGAAGAAAAATTTAAAGACATTCCAAAAATTCAGGAAGAGATTGTAAAATATATTGATTCAATAAATCTTGAACAAAAAATTTGGTTGCAAATAAAAACCCCTGTTGATGTTTGGGAAAATTGCATGGACAGCAAATTTAATTTAACAGAAGCAATAAGCATGAGCTTCCCGATTTATGATACAGGATTTTTGGGATTATTAAGAATGAGCGAGATTCACAAATCACTTGTCTTGCAAAAATTTGAAAAATATGTTGTGTCTTATGTTATTGCAGGAAGTTTTATTCGCGGTGAAGCAACAGCAACCAGCGACGCTGACGTGTTTGTGATTATCAACGACACAGATGTAAAAAAAATGCCACGCTTAGAATTAAAAGAAAGATTGCGTTCAATTATTCATCAATATCTTGGACAGGCATCTGCTCTTGCAGGAGTTAAAAATACTTTGCATATTCAGACATATTTGCTTACAGAATTTTGGGAAAGCGTCAAAGACGCGAGTCCTGTAATTTTTACATTTATCCGCGACGGAGTTCCTATTTATGACAGGGGAACTTTTATGCCGTGGAAGACCTTGCTGAAAATGGGAAAATTAAAACCCACTCCTGAATCAATTGATTTATTTATGAAATCTGCGGACAAGACAACAAGCATGATTGAAAGAAGATTAATCGACGCTATGATAGATATTTATTACGGGGTTCTCACGCCGAGTCAGGCATTACTGATGCTTTACGGGGTTCCTCCGCCTACACATAAAGAGACCTCAAAATTAATGCGCGAAATTTTTGTAAAAAAAGAAAAAATGTTGAAACCTTCTGATATAAAAATTTTAGAAAGATCAATTAAAGAGTTTAAAGAATATGAGCATGATTTGAAATACAAAATTTCAGGAGCAGAAATAGATAAAATGTCAAAAGAAGCAGAGGACTATGTAAAAAAATTAAAAGAACTCAGGAAAAAAATTGACAAAAAAGCTCAGGAAAAAACAATTGAAGAAATTTATACAAACACCTTTGAATTATTGAAATCTATTTTTGGAAAAAAATCTCAGGCAAATTTAATTGCGGATTTTGAAAAAGAATTAATTAAAACAGGAAAATTAACTCAGCGCCATCTTCATATTTTGAAAAATATCGTCGGCGCAAGAACAGAATTTAAAAAAGGAAAACTAAATTTGCAAAAAGTTGATGACGCAAGAAAAGAAGCAAATGTGTTGATTGAGGATTTGATTGAATACACTCAAAGAAAAGAATTGTCTTTGAATGAAAAAAATAAATACAAATTAAAATACAAACACGATGGCAAAGAAAAAATTGCAGAATTAATCCTTGCAAATTTTGGAGGATTTTTAATTTTAGATGGGAAAATAAAAAAGATTTCCGAAAATATAATTAAAGAAGCAGGAATTGAAGAAGTTCCGATGATTTCTGAAAAGCAAATAAAATTTAATCCAAAAATTTTTGAAACAATAAAAAAAGAAATTGGGGAATTTGAAATTGTGTTGTAGGGGTTTTTGTTTGGTTATCTTATAATTCTTTTATAGAGAATTTACTTAATTCAATTATTTCTCAAATAACACTTTTCTAAACATTTTTATATTCAAAAGAATATTTACATTTATGTTTATATATCTGATTTTAATTCTTGGCGCGCTTGCATTTTCATCAAGCACGCTTCTTGAAAAAATCGTTTTAAAAAATAAAAATATGAAAATTACAAGTTATTTCGTCGGTGTTTTTCTTTCAACAATAATTATCATGCTTCCGTTGTTGTTTTTCTTTGGCGGAGTTGAACCAGAAGCTTTTTCAATTAAGAATTTAATTATTCTTTTTTTTATTATAATTTTTTCTATTGTGGCGAATTTGTTTTATTTTTATGCAATCAAATGGGAAAAGATAACTGCGATTGAACCAGTTCTTATTCTTGAGCCCCTTTTTATTGTTTTGCTTGCGTTTATTTTTTTCAAGTCAGAAAGAAATTATTTTATTTTAATTCCTAGTTTAATTGCAACTTTGACTTTAGTTTTCTCTCACTTAAAAAAACATCATCTGCAATTTAACAAATTTCTCGTCGCTGGAATTTTTAGCAGTCTTTTTTTTGCAATTGAACTTCTAATTAGCAATTTAATTTTAGATTATTATTCCCCGCTGAGTTTGTATTTTGTCCGCGGGTTTTTCGTTTTTATTTTTTCTGCATTAATTTTTAGACCAAACCTTTCAAAAGAGTTAAATAAAAAAGAAAGGTTGTTGATTTTTTTAACTGGCGGATTCTGGGTGATTTACAGAGTAGTTATTTATTTTGGTTATGCGCATTGGGGAATAATTTTTACTACCCTAATTCTTATGCTCACGCCAATTTTTGTTTATGTTTTTGCGTTTTTATTTTTAAAAGAAAAATTAACTAAAAGAAATGTCGTCGCTATGATAATAATTCTTATATGCGTGATTTACGCGACAAGATAATTATTTTCTCTTCTCTATAAAACTCGCCCCATCTCTTTTTGCAAATCTAATTACATTTTCCACAAACCCTTCAATTTTTTGTTCATGACTTACAATTATAAGTTGAGCAACATTTAATTCTTGCAAAACATCGCGCATTTTATCAAGCTGTTGTTCTGAAAATCCGTCGGTTGGCTCATCAAGAATTACAAAGTCCCGAGTTTTTATTTTTCCTAAAAAAGAATTTATAACTTGGTTTAAAGAGAGACGATATGCAAGAGCAATTGCAGTTCTCTCGCCTCCAGATAAATATTCATAATCAAGTTCATAATCCTGTTGTTCAATTATCGGGCTAAAGTCCTCGCGCAGATTTATGTTAAACTGTTCTGAGACCAGCATAGAAAACCATTCTGAAAAAAGTTTTGAAAATTCTATTTTTAATTTTGCCATCACATTTTTTTCAATAAAAGAAATAATCGGAAGAAATTTTTTGCTCAACCAATTTTCCAAATCAGTAAGATAAAAAAGTTCAGATTTTATTTTTTCTGTTTTATAAATTCTTTCGGAAATTTCGCTAATCTGAATTTCAATCATATGCAATTCTTTTTTCAATTCCGCGAGTTTTACTTCTGTCTTTCTCTCTTCAAAAATTGCTTTTTCCAACTGGGATTTTTTTCCCTGAAGAAGATTGTTATATTTATTTAACTCAAAAACAAAATCCTGCAATGACTGAATGTGGCCGTTTAAAAGAATAATATCTTTCTGCAAAGACATCTGAATAGATTCTAATTCAAAGAGGGTTTTTTGTTTTTCTTTTATTCCTTCAACCTTTATTTTTAAAATTTTTAAGTCCTGAATTTTTTTTTCAAGTTCAAACATTTCTGATTCAAGTTTACGAATTCTCGACGACAATTCCTGTTTTTTTAAGGAAATTTCTTTTATTTTATTTGCGCTGTTGGCGATTTCATTTTCAAGTTTGTTCTGAACATTTGCTTTGTAATTTGGATCAACGCTTTGCAAGCAAGTTGGACAGGTTTCTAATTGGGATAAATTTTTTTTCAGAAATTCTTTTTCATTAATCATTAAATTCAGCGACGAAATTTCAGTTGCAAAAGAAATATTCTGTTCATTCAAAAGACCCGTTTCATTTTTCAAAATTGAAATCTTTCTTTCAAATTCTTCAATAAACGATTCATTAAAATTCAGATTTTGCAAAGTTGTTATTTGAATTTTTAATTGTTCTATCGCTTTTTCATTATTCAAAATTGATTCTTTTTTTGTGGCCAACATCAATCTTGTTTTTTCAACTTCTTGCTGAAGAGCTTTTTTCTCTTCAATTTTTTCTGCAATTTCTTGTTCTTCTTCTTGAATTTTTTCAACTGCAGATTTTTTTGCATCAAGTTCTTTTTCAATTGTTTGAAGAATTATTTTTTTATCTTCAAGGTTTTTGTTTTTCAGCAACAACGCTTCTTTTTCATTTTCCAAATTTGAAATCAAGGCCTCTTTGATTCTTTTTTCCTCGCGAATCTTCGACGATATCAACGACGCATTTTCAAGAATTTTTTTATATTTATCAATCCCAAAAATATGTCGCAAAGTATTTATTCTTGTCTCTGGATCCTGAAGAATTATTTGTTTCATTTCTTCTTGCGGAGTATAAACCGTGAAACGATAAAGAAGATTTTGTTTTTTCGCGAATTCTTTCGGATAATTTAAAATTTCCAAGACCTTTGTTTTCAATTCTGTTACTGAAATTTCTTGTTTGACTCCGTCGATTTGAATTGAGCAAAAATCCTGCGAAACAGTTTTAGATTTTTTTAAAGTTCTTTCAATAATGATCTCTTTTCCGTCAACTTCAAATTCAATTTTAACTGCTCCCTCATTTTGCCCATTCCTAAGAAGAGAAAATCCTCGCTGTCCTGGTTGCAATCCAAACAACGCAAATTCTATCGCAAGAAGAACAGAAGTTTTTCCAGAACCAATATCCCCCGATAACAGCGTCGAACCCTGAGAAAATTCTATCTCCGCTGACTCATAACTTCTAATATTTTTCAATGAAATTTTTTTTAGGAACATTTTAATAAAATTCTCCTTATATCCTCTTCTCTAACATTTACATTATAATTTTCCTTATCAAAAGCAAAAATCAAATTTCCTTTTTTATCTTGTTTTATTAATTCAATTACTTGATTTACATTAATATTCCGAGGTAAATCTACTGGCAACCCATTAATTGTAAAGAGGTTTTTAATTTGGATTAAATTATCTTTTTTTATTATTCCTAAATCTATCCCTAATTTAAATTCATTAATCATCCCAATAGAGATTGCTTCACCATGACTGAGATTGCAAAATAATTCGAGTGCGTGTCCGATTGTATGTCCAAAATTAAGAACATGCCTATAACCTTTATCTTTTTCATCTTCTTCTACTATTTGAGTTTTAATAAGAGCACATTGAAAAATAATTTTCTGCAAGTCAATATCAGAGCAATTAATTTTTTTTTCAATTCTTTGTAAATCGGGCTTTCCAAAAAGAATCCCATACTTTATAATCTCCGCTACCCCGTTTTTAAATTCTTCAATAGACAGAGTTTCTAAAAAAGAAGGGTCAATAAGTATTTTTTCTGGCTGATAGATTGTTCCAAGATAATTTTTTCTCTTTCCTAGATTAATCCCATTCTTTCCCCCAATGCTACTATCCACCATTGCAAGCAGGGAAGTTGGAATTTGAATTAATGTTATGCCTCTCTTATATGTAGACGCTACAAATCCCGCTAAATCCCCTACAACTCCCCCGCCGAATGAGATAATCTTATCTTCATTTTGAAGTTTATTTATGATCTCAAAATAAGTTTCAATAGATTTACTCTTCTCTTCAGCATTAATAATAAATCCATTATCTCCTATTAAATTTTTGTAATGTTTAAAGAGATTAGTATCTGTGATTACAAAACCTTTTGGAAATCCATTTTGTTGGATTAATCCATTTTGTATTTCTATTTCAAAACCTTTTGAAGATTTAATATTCATGTTAAAATTTCAGTTTTTAAAAACATTCAAAATCTCAAAATCCTCCTCGCTGTTTCCATTAATCGTTCTTCAAAAACATTGCTCTTTTCCCCTTCTTGTTTTTCAATTGAAATCGCATTTATCAATTCAGGAATTAATTTGTTAAAGTCCGACGGATTTTCTCTTGAGTAAGAATCAATGGTTTCTTTTTCAATATTTTCTGAGCTTTGAATTTCTGAACTAATTGTTAATTCAATTTCTTTTGATTTCAAATCATGTGTGTTTTTTAATAAAAAATACGCGCCTTTGTCTTTTGCAAAGTCGGTTATTTTTTGAAATTTTATGTCAGACATTTTTCCGTTTTCCAATTCTCCGACGATTCTCAGCAAAATAATCTTATCTTTCAAGTTATGCTTTTCTAATTCTGCTAAAATTTTATCTGTCGCGGTTGTGGTATTTTCAATTCTAATAAATAAATTCAAAACTTCTTTTATTTTTAATTCAATTTTTTCCATTTTGTTTGTCGCAGTATCAACGATATAAAAACTCCCGCATTTTAGATCTTCAAGTTCCTGAAAATTATTTGGAAAAATCGGACCAGGGTAAACAAAATTTTCAAATTGAAAATCCATATGCAAATGCCCGAGAGCATAATAATCAACTTTTGGAAGAGAAGAAGATTCAATGGAATCAATCGGAAGCGTCCCTTTTGCTTTATCCAACGTTGTGTGAAGCATAAGAATTTTGAAAAGTCCAGGGGCATCGTTTAATTTTATTCTTCTTAATTCTGGAATTTCAAGTCCTGATTTTTTTCCAGGATAACCATAAATCGCAACATTTTCGTAAACAATGGGATTTAAAATTATTTTCTGATTTCTTTCTTCAGACAAAATTGATTCTGAATCAAACGAAGCCACATTTTTGCAAAATCCCGCTTTTTCCAAAACATCTAAAAAAGTTTTTCCTGAAACAGAATAATCATGCGAACCAGCGACGATAAAACATGGAATTTTTGCTTGACTTAATTTTCTGAATTGCGCGAAAGTTTCTTTTAAAATTTCTATTGGTGGATAAGCAGAGTCAAATAAATCTCCAGAGATTAAAATAAAATCAACTTTTTTTTGCATGCAAATTTCTATCGCGAGTTTGAATGATTCAGTGTTCAAGTCCTGCAATGGCTGTTGCTTCCAGCCTCCAAGATGCACGTCGGAAATGTGAGCAAATTTTACCATTTTTCAAAGCAGTAAGAAACAAGATTAAAACTTTATAAAGATTGTTGCAAAAAATTATTTTCAAAATCAAAAAATTTAACTCAGTTCAACACTATGGGGCTCAACTCTATAAACTTGAAAGGGCGTGCATTCTACACTAAATCCCTGAGAACCAGATCGTCCTCTTACATAACTTATTTGTCCTAATGAATAAGCATTGCATTTATTTTCTCTTGCAACTCTTCCAATTACTTTTTCTCTGTTTCCTGCTCCAAAAACATCATCGACATATGTTATTTCAGAATGACCAAATTGAACTACAGAATAATCCCTATCCCCCGAATTAAATACTACTCTGCCTTCTCTTACTTCTAATCTTCCTAATAAAAGAGTTCTGAAATGAGCTTCATCTTCTTGTGTTACTTTAACTTGCGGTTTGCATCTGCTTTGCTCAACTACCATATCACATGAAGTGCGATTATCATTTACCATTTTATTTTTTCTCTAACTTAGTTTAAAAGATTAATTATATTCTAAAATATATATTTTATAATGATTGTTGCAAAATCTTTCTCGATAATTATTTATATTCTTCTTTCCTTAATTTTCTATGGGTTTGAGCATCAGAGA
>CAYVCF010000033.1:0-9705 GCA_964450135.1 Candidatus Woesearchaeota archaeon | reverse complement strand
AATTTCGTATTCTGATTTTACAGAAAACAAAGTTTTCTGCAATTAAATAAAATGAGACAAAAAATGAACACAAAGAATCTTTTAGTTTCTTTTGTTACATTAGCAGCTATTTTAGTTTTTGCTACAAATGTCAGCGCTTACACTGCATCAGGAGATCTTGTAGATGTTACTGATGTTCAAGTTGAAGATCTTTCAGCATTTACAGAAAACGCAGCAGTTATTGCTGGGGAAAATGTAAGAGTTGAAATTTATTTCAAAGCGCTTGAAAACGATACATACGTTACAATTGAAGCAAAACTTGAAGGCGACAAAGTTGATACAAGTGCCATCTCAACAAAATTTGATGTTGAGGCAGGAAAAACTTACAAAAAAGTATTGACTTTAAAAGTTCCTTATGAACTTAAAGATGAAATCTCTGACAATGTATTTCTTAACCTTGAAATAGATGGTAAAGATTTTAATTCAGAAGTTGAAGACATCTTATTAAGAGTTCAAAGACCTTCATTCAACGCAGACGTAATGTCAATCAGTGCTTCAGGCACAGTTAATGCTGGAGAAACTTTTCCAGTTGAAGTTGTGTTGAAGAACAGAGGTTATAATGACCTTGATGACGTTTATGTAACTGCAAGAATGCCTGCTTTAGGAATTGAATCATCTGGTTATTTGGGAGACATTGTTGCTCTTGAAAATGACAGTTGCAATGATTGCGACGACGATGAAACAGATACTATAAGCGGTAGACTTTATTTGAAGGTTCCATACGGAGCTCAAGCTGGTGTTTATGCATTAGAAGTAGTTGTAAAGAACGACGATACAACAAATACAGAGGCAACTCAAGTTGTTGTTGAAAACGCTTTACCAAACGAAGTTATCGTTACTACTTCAACACAAACAGTAGCAGTCGGTCAAAACGCTGAATACGCTTTATTGATTGTCAATCCGACAAACACTTTAAGAGTATACAGAATTGTGACTGAGTCATCTGGAAATCTTGCATCAAACGCTAATCAAGCTGTAATCGCTGTTCCTGCTGGTTCAAGCGAGACAGTTAAAATAACAGCAAAAGCAACTGCAGAAGGACAATATAACTTCAATGTTAATGTTCTATCTGGAGATAAGCTTGTTGAATCTGTTAAACTTAGTGCTAATGTAGAAGGTAACAAAGTTACAAATCCTATAACTGTTCTTACAATTGTGCTTGGAATTGTATTCCTTGTGCTTGTAATTGTATTAATAGTTCTTGTAACAAGAAAACCTGAAAAAGAAGAATTCGGAGAAAGTTACTACTAAATTTAATTTTTTTTATTTTTTTTATAATTTGTTTTTGAAGAGAAAGAATATAAAGTTAGAAAGATAGGAAATAAAATACAGAAAATAGGAAATTTTCTGTCTGCTCGTTTTCAGGAGAAAACTTCGCATGAACACAAAAAATATTTTAAGAAAAACAAGAAACTGCTTAGCAAGTTTAGTTTTGTTTGGGGTTTTCGCTGGTTGCGATAAACTTGAACAAAATAGAGATTATTTAGATTTTGGAAAGAGAATTGTTGCTAATGAAATAAGAAAAAAATTTAAAACAAGTCCAGAAAAAATAGACCCGAAAAATGAAGAGCGTTTTGCAAGAACAATTTATGTTGGTATAAGTGATCCAACTACTTTTTATTTTTGCGACAAAGGAAAAGTCGGTTTGAGATATTGCGGAATGCCGAGCGAGGATTCGTTTAGCTTGTCGTCGGCAAATGGAAGATTTAATTTTAATTATTCTGCAGACAAAAAATTAATTATGTTCTTTGGACACAAATTTGAAGTTCTAAATGTCACATCTGATTTTATTGAATTAGACCACAGCGTTTGTCCGTTGACGAGATAAGTTTAGTTTTACGACGACAAATTGAAAAATAATTTGTAGATTTTGTTGAAGTTAAAATTTCTTGCGACAAAGTCGCAAATTGGTTAGAAAATTTTTCTTGCTAATTGCCAAAGAAAATTTTTATAGAATTATTGATAAGATTAATTTCTTAAATTATTATTCTCGCTATTTGCAAATTTTTTTAACAAGAAATACAAGCTCTCTATTATAAAAATTATTTTTTCATTAATTGTTTTTTCCAAAGATTTTTTCGTCAGCAAAACAAGAAAAAATTTAATAACTCGCGAACAAAGTGAGCGTAAATTTTTATACTCCGCTATATATCAACATATACATATTTTGCTCACCAACAAATCCTCTTGCAAAAATCACAAAAAGTTAATAGCAACTTTTATAATCTCTTTTTTATTTTTTATTTTATGAATTATTCAATTGAAGATTTAGAAAAAAATTATGATTTGGAACTGGAAAAAGTTGCAGATGAAATTAAAAGACAAAAAGCAAAATTAGTTTTGTTGCAATTTCCAGACGGACTTAAACCTTACGCCGTCGCTGTTATGGATTTTTTAAAAGAAAAGACATCTGCAGAATTTTTAATTTGGATGGAAAGTTGTTTTGGCGCGTGCGACACTCCGACCGGGATTGAAAATCTAAAACCAAAAATAGATTTGTTAATTCAATTCGGGCACAATTATTTGATGCCGAGTTATTAAAGATAACTTCCTCTTAACCTTCTTTTTAATTTTCTAATCGCTATTTTTTGTATTTGCCTTACTCTTTCTCTTGAGACCCCAAATGTTGAAGAGAGGTCTTCTAATCTTTGTGGAGGATGATTATTTAATCCAAATCTTCCATAAATAATTTCTCTTTCTCTTTCAGGCAATTCGTTTACCGCAATTAATTCTTCTTGATAATCCCCTTCTCTTCCGTCGACAGGCGGTTGATTTGGGTCGGGGATCAGATCTTCTAATGTTGAATCTTCTTCCGAACCAAGGAGGGGGTTGCTTAAAGAAACTTGCGATAACTTTCTTTTTGTTATTTTCTTTAATGCGCGATTAATTCTCTGTCTTATCCAATAATCAGCGTAAGATAAAAATCTCGCCCCTTTTTTAATTTCATATTTTTCTAATGCTTTTATCAAACCAATATTTCCTTCTTGAACAAGCTCTTCAAAACAATCCCAGAGAATTGAAGAGTTTCTGCATATTCCATTTACTTTCCTTAAAACAAATCTCAAATTTGCATTAACAATTCTATCTTGAATTGCAACTCTCTCATCTTCATCCGAGATTCCTTGATACCCCTGGATTAATTCTCTTTCTTTTTCAACAGATAAAACAGGATTTTCCAAAAGTGTTCTTTCATAGTATCTTCCAAGCTTCATATTTTTCTAAAATTTTATTAGTTTAAAACCTTTTATATCCAACCTATCAGCAAGGCAAGTCCAATTAAAAATAATAAAATTCCCGCTACCAAATGAAGTATTTTAATATTTTTTTCTTTCCAGCCAGAAACCTCGTCTATTTGCGCGAAACCAAAATAAATTATCAAAGTGATTGCCAGCATTGGAAGAACAAAAATAATATTATAATAAATCAGCCAAAGCGAAGATTGAAAGATTGTCAGCGACGACAAAATTCCTGACGCAACAATATAAGGCCCGATTGTGCAAGGGAGCAAAAAAATTGTAACTAAAAATCCGACGACAAACGCGCCTTTTGGAGAAGTTATTTTGTTTATAATTTTTTTAACTTTTGGTCGCAAAAATAAAGGCATCTCTGTTCCAACACTTCCTGCTTTGTAATAAAAAAAATCTTTTATATTCAATGCACCCAAAATCATTGCAAGAACTGCGAGAGAGTTATAAATAATTGATGAATTTTGTCTTAGAAATTCTGTTGCTGTTTTGAAAAACTGAACCAAAACCACCCCATAAAAAATATATCCGATAAAAACAGACGACACAAATGCCAATCCAGCGTAAAGAACTTTTTTTCTTTTGTCAGGATTTTGAATTAAGATTGACATTAACACCATTGTAAGAACTGCGATTTCGCAAGGATTTACAGAATCTGCTAAAGCCAAAGTTGTAATTCTCGCGAGATTTGAAAAGTCAAACATTTTATTTTTTGGATTTTGTTGTTTTTAAATTTAATTCAATGCAGAAAAAAATAAAGCCCACCCGCCCCCCTGATAAAAAATAAAATTTCAACAAACTTTATCAGTTTAAGCTTGTTGTCAAAGAATGAAGAATTATTGAGGTTCTTCGTTTTCTTCTTGGTTCTCTGAATTTTCAGAGACCTCTTCTTGTGGTTTATTTTCTTCTTCCATAATAATAAATAATTTGAACCTTTATAAAATATTCTAAAAGCCCAAACTAACACCTAGTTAGTTCTTTTAATTTTTCAATTGACTGCACGCCTTTGTAATATTCTCCGTCGATAAACCATGTTGGGGTTCCTGTGATTCCGATTTCTCTGCATGTCTTCCAGTTGTCAGAATTGCATAAAAAATTATTTAAAAGATTTTTGTATTCTCCAAATTTTTCTTCTTGCGATTCACAAGCCCGACAACCGATTTGCGAATAAACAATTGAATTTTGCGCAATGCATTTTGTAAGTTCTTCAGAAACTGCAACTGGTTCTTTTGTCTTAATATAAATTGCAAATAAAATTATTGCTAAGATTATAACCGCGGAAATTATCCAAGATATTTTAGTTTTCATAAAAGAATTAGAAAAAAGTTATTTTTAAAAGTTTGGATGAAGATTAAATTTAAGCAACTCTTTTTACCCCGCGAACCCTGCTGCTATCGTTCAGATTCCTGTTGCCGTCATTAAGCTCAGACCTACCGCCAAGCCTGCCGAACCACATTTGCCTTGCAAAAGGTTTATTAGAAACATTTACTAACCAAATAGGCATTTCTTGAATTTTGTATCTTGAATCTCTTAAAAATTCCCCATATGCTTGAGCATTTTTTCCAAAAACTTTAGCAGTAAATTCATTTTCTCCAAATATATTTGTTGGAATTGATTCAGAATTAATTTTAACTGCGTCAACCAAACTTTCTTCAACTTGTTCTGGAGTTAAATAAAATTCACTTCTATCTCTATGACATTGAGTTGCTTGTTTTGGATTTTTCATTATTGGAGAATTTGGTGTCCAAAATATTCCTTTTTGTGGAACATACAAAATTCCGTCGCTGACATAATTTCCTAAATTACAAACAGGAGAGTTTTCTCCTTCTTGCATTCTTAATTCTGCATTTTCTTCTAAACAAGGAATATGATAACCGGCTTCCTCTAAAAGGTTTTTTGCGACGTCAAAAGGTTTTGTATCTACAATTGCAGAAACCAATCCTCTTGGCATTACATCAACAACAATTTCGTTTGTCATAATACTTTCAGAAAAAAGAAGTTTATAAACTTTGCTTATGTATTATTTTTATAGGGGTAACAATTCTTTCAAAAGTGATGTCTCATAGTTTATAAGTCAAATTTTTTGTAATTCATTTTCATATAAAAATTCATTCGGAAACTTTAAAAACCACTTGTTCAATAATTATTTATGGTATTTAAAATTAATATTGGAACAAAGTCAGGAAAAACTTTTAAGTTAGAAGCTGAAGCTCCAGAAATAATTGGAAAATCAATTAAAGAAAAAGTTCAAGGTGTTGAAATCTCTCCTGAATTAACCGGTTATGAATTTGAAATAACTGGCACGAGCGACAAAGCAGGATTTACTTCTAACGAAAATGTCGACGGAATTGGACTAAAAAAAGTTCTTTTAACTTATGGAAAAGGTCTGCATAGAAGACCCAAAAGAGAAGGCAAGAAAAAAAGATCAAACTTTACTCCGCGAGGATTGAGAATGAGAAAGACAATGAGAGGAAAAATTATTTCTCCTGAAATTTCGCAAATTAATTTGAAAATTTTAAAAGAGGGTTTAAAAAAATTAGAAGAAATTTTTAAAGATCAGATTAAGACAGAAAGTGTTGAAGAAAAATAAAGAAATTGTCTAAAATCTGTGTAGCAATTTCTATCTTTTCAATTTGTTTCGCAGCAAGTTGCGAGGTATTAACTCAAATTAAAAATAAAGAAATTGTCTAAAATCTGTGTAGCAATTTCTATCTTTTCAATTTGTTTCGCAGCAAGTTGCGAGGTATTAACTCAAATTAAAAATAAAGACAACCTGCGGTTTTCTCAACTCATAACTTAACCACACTCTTGCTCTTTTTGGATTACTCGCAAAAATGCTCGGCATTTACGGATTATTAGCGAAATCCCTCTACTCAAATTCGTGTTTACCGACGACGTAAAAACAAATTAATGCAATCGTAAATTTTCTACTCGCAACCAATTCGCACCCTTGTTCGTTTGAGGATTATTTCACAGCAAATAATTTATTATCTCTAACATCAAAAATATCCAGCCGGACTCCGCTGTCAATCCAACCATGCGCGTAGTTTAAAGCCCCAAAAGAATTAACAAAATCTTTTTTGCTTTCAAAATGTTTTGCGTCTGAAATATAATTTGAAACCATCTCTAAAATTTCTTTTGCGTATTTTTCTTTTCCTTTGATAACTGATTTTTTTGCAATCTCAAATGCGGTTTCTGTAACTGAAAAGTATTTTTTTAATTTTTGTTTTGTAATTTTATCTTCCATAAATAAAAATAAAAAACAGAGAATTTAAGTTTTGCTGTTTTGCCTCTAATCGCAATTTATATAAAGTATTTTATTTTTTATTTTTTATGTTGCTCGGACTTGTAGGAAAACCTTCGTGCGGAAAATCAACTTTTTTCAAAGCAGCGACTTTGGCAGAAGTTGCAATCGCGAATTATCCTTTCACGACAATAAAACCTAATCACGGAATTGGTTATGTAAAAATAGATTGTCTTGACAAAGAATTTAAAACTCAGTGCAATCCTAATCACGGATTTTGCATAGACCATAAAAGATTTGTTCCTGTTGATTTAATGGATGTCGCGGGTTTAGTTGAAGGCGCATCAGAAGGCAAAGGTTTGGGAAATCAATTCTTAGATGATTTACGACAAGCAGATGTTTTTATTCACATTGTCGACGCGTCAGGCACAACTGACTTAGAAGGAAAACAAACAGAAGGCCACGATCCTTGCAAAGATGTTTTAATGTTGGAATCAGAATTAGACAAATGGTTTTATAATATTTTTATGAAGGTCTGGAAAACTTTTGCGCGAAAAACCGAGATGGAACATTTGAAATTCTCCGACGCTGTTGCCAAACAATTTTCTGGATTAAAAGTAAATGAAAATCAAGTGAAAGATGTTTTGCTAAAATTAAACTTGCCTGAAAGACCAAGCATTTGGAAAGATGAGCAAGTGATGACTTTTGCTTCTGAACTTAGGAAAAAAACAAAACCAATGATTATCTCTGCAAATAAATGCGATCATCCTGACGCGAAAAAAAATATTGAAAAACTTCAAGAAAAATTTCCTGATTTGTTAATCTATCCGTGCTCTGCTGACTCTGAACTCGCGTTAAGAGAAGCAACTAAGATGAAATTAGTTGGATATATTCCAGGTGAAAAAAATTTTTCTGTCGTCGGAGAATTAAACGAAAAGCAAAAACAAGCTCTTGAAAAAATTCAAAAAAATGTTTTAGATATTTATGGTGGAACAGGAGTTCAGGAAATTTTGAATTTAGCTGTTTTTGATTTGCTCGGCTATCTTGCAATTTTTCCAGCAGGAGCAAACAAACTCTCTGACTCAAAGGGAAATATTTTGCCTGATTGTTTTTTGCTTTCTCCAAATTCAACTGCTCTTGACTTTGCATATTTTCTTCATACAGATTTTGGAAAAAATTTTATCAAAGCAATTGACGCACGAACAAAAAAAGCAGTTGGCAAAGATTACAAACTAAAAAATCGCGATGCGTTGGAAATTGTTACGAGATAATTTGTCAACGAAAAATCTTAACTTATTTTATATGATTAAATTGTCTTTTACCAACTCTTTGAAGAGAATTTAAAACTCCTTCAACTTTTTCAGTTGGAACATAATAACCTCTGCCAACTTTTTTTAAATCAGTAAAAGATTCTCTAATAAATCTTGCTGCAGTTGGACCATGTTTGATCCCAAAAATATAACCGATGTCTGTTGTATTTAATGTTTCTTTTTCTCTTGCTTGAAGAATTGCCAATCTATGATAAGCTTGCATTAATTGCTTATGATTTGTTTTAGTTGAATAAGCGGTTCCATAAAATTTATGCCCATCTCCTTTTGATAAACCATAAGGTAAATCCGCGATTGCTGGAGTTTCTTCTCCAGATTTTTTTCCAGGTTTTATTTTTTCAGAACTCACAAGTTTTTCTATAACTCCGTAAGGAACTTCTACAATTTCGTTTTTTAATTTCGCCTCTGTTAAAACTTCATTTGAAAGTTGTGAGAATTTTGCTTTTAAGTCAGCAACTAAATTTGGATAATTTTCTCTAGGAGTAATTTTAAAACCAGTATATTCGCCAAATCTGAAAAGTTCTGTTTGCAATTTTGTTGGAGTTGTGATAGCAATTTCTTCTTGTTGTGAAATTGAGACAATAGTATCTTCTAATTTTTTCACTAAACCGGTTTTTGTTTTTCCATCTAAAGGAAATAAAAAAATAATTTGTCTTGTTTCAGGACATTCTCCACAATAAGAATGTATATCTGCTTGAGTTAAAACATCTGGAACACTTCTTAATGTTTCAATTGCTTCTTTAAATCTATCACTTGCAATATCTAAAACTGAGTTGTAAACAGATTCAGGGTCAGGAAAAAATTGAATAAGTTCTAACATATTTTTAGCTTTTGTTCTTTCTTCGTCGGTAAATACAGAAACCAATGTTCTTTTTTCTAAAATATCAGATCTTTTTTGAAGAGTTTCATAATCTTGTGCTAAATATTTTGGAATTTCTCCAGCAATAATTTGATCTCTTCGCCCTTCAACTTGTTTTTTCCTAATTAAATATTTTCCACGAACTTTTGATTTTTTTTGTTCTGCTTCTCTATCTATCTCTTGTTTTTCTTCTGTTTCTCTTTGCTCAAGAGATTTTAAACTCGCTTCTCTTTCTTCTAAAAGTTGGTAAATTGTTTTTTCCATAAATTTATTTTGATTAAGTGATTTATAAACTTTTGTTTTTGTAGTCATTATTGAATAAATACATTTTACTAATACAAGGATATATCTTTAAATATCTTATTTGTTTTTTTTAATTATGAAATATATTTTTGATTCTGAACTGCAAAAAATCGCAGAAGAAATTTCAGATTTTCTTTTTCCGCATGTAAAAAAAGATAGGATAAAATGTTTTAGAAGTTCTGGAACCTCGTCGAGAAGAACAATCGCACGCTGTCACGCGCTTGGAAAATTAATGCAAACTGCAATGAGCACAGAAGCATTTTATGCTCTTGAGTTTTTAGCTGAAAGATTTGATAAACTTCCTCAAGAAGAAAAAATAAAAACAATAATTCATGAATTGATGCACATTCCATTTACATTTGGCGGAGGATTCAAACACCACGATCATGTTACTGAGAAAAATGTTGATATAATGTATAAAACTTATTTGAATCTGAAAAAACAAAAAGAAGGACTTGGAAAATGGTTGGGATAAAAATTTTTCTTTCAAAGATAAAGACAACTGCGTTAGTTATATGACATTTTTATTGCAGTTCTCTATCTGTATAACTGCTTTATTATGTAACCCAAACAACGCAGTTATACATAAGTAATTAACAATTTCTTACTTGGTAATAAAAATAGATAAAGAGTTTAAACTTTTTTATATTACAAAAATAAACTGTTAAGTCAACCCTGAATCTTAAC
>CAYVCF010000032.1:0-9758 GCA_964450135.1 Candidatus Woesearchaeota archaeon | reverse complement strand
TAACAGGAGGTGTTTCTGGAGTTGTTACAAAAACAATTTCTTTTGCAGTTAATGAAGATTATTGTGAAGTTTACGACGACTTTTCGTCTGGAGTTTTGAATGAAGAAAAATGGGAAGAATTTAGTGCAACCGATTTTCCAGACGAACATTTTGTAGAAAATGAGACATACCATGTCGCTCAATATTTTCAAAGACATAGAGAGGTTCAATTAATTCCTAAAATAGAATTTTATCCGGGGGATGAATTTGAATATAATTTAATTTATAATTCTGGTTCAGGAAATCAATTGTCAAGTATTGCTCCCTTAGGGGATGATTCTTCTGCAATTATAGAAAATTGCCCAACCCCTAGTCCAGGATGTGGAGGAATAGGGCATATAAACGGAGATACTGCAATAGGAACTCAAAAAGGAAATTATCTTGTGCGTTATCAATTTTTTGATAATTATATAATCCTTAATTTTACTCGTCCCGATAATACCCGCATTCAGTTTAAGATGTCTAATGTAAATGCACCCTATAAAATGAGCATATGGAATGTTGCAGGACATAATGGGTTGGTTCATTTTGATTTTGATAATTTTAAAATTTGCAAAGAACAACAAGAACCAACTTTATCTGACAGAATTTCTGTTTTAGAATCTTGGAAAAATTTAATTGAAGATTGGAAACAACAATTAGCAGAAACATTAAATCAAATTGCTGAAAAATTAGATAATCACGAAGATAGGATTACAGAACTTGAAGAAAATTCAGAATCAAAAAATTATTTTAAATATCTTACACCAGACCAGAGAAAAAATATTGTCTGTGAATATGCAAAAGCAAATAACTTAACAAATTATTTTGACTTGGGTTGGAATTGCACAATTTATTTAAGAACTTCATGGAGAGAGACAACAAAAATTTGTAGTTGCAAAGTTATTTAACTTATATTATCTAAAAATTTCTGATAAATTTTATCGCCTCTGTAGCTCAGCGGTAGAGCATTTGATTTGTAATCAAGAGGTCTGAGTTCAAATAACTTCAAATGCAATGCATTTGAATACAGAAAACAATCTCCAATTTTATTTTGTCGTCGATGTTTTCTGTTCTCTCCAAATCAGCGAATAAAAAAAGATTTGGTGATTGTCGCCAAAATTTTGTAAAAATTTTTAGCGTCAGCAGAGGATTAATTTATTTTTGAAGTGTTCATTCCTAAAACAGTTCCCAACGCATTCAAATCATAAATATCTCTTTTGTTTTTTTCTTGAAAAATGAATTTCATTTTCAATTTATTCTTATTACATAATTTTATATTCTGTTTTATTCTCGCTAAAATTTCTGATTTTGTTTTTCCCTTGCTTTCAATAATCTCGTCAAAATTTATTCCTATTGCTACATTGTTTTTCTTCGCGATTTTTGCGACGATTTCGTTCAGTCCAGAATTTCTTTGTTTTTGAAAGTCCTTTCTGTTTTTTTGTGAAATTAAAAAGACATTAATTTTATCTCCAAGTTTTTCCAAGACCTTTCTGCTTAATTCGTCGTCGTCATTTGACAAAATAATTTCTATTTCTGAATTTTTTTCTTTTAGTTCTAAAATCTTTTTTCTGATTTTTTCAAAAGTATTTTCAGAGATTATTTCTTGGTTTTTCATTTAATTTTCAATAGTTGTGCCTGTAAATTTTTTTCCTTTCAAAAGTTTGTTGAGGTTATTCATATTTTTTCCAAGAATATATGTCTTAATTTTGTTTTCTAAAATTATTTTTGACGCGCGTTGGTCAAGGACAAAATGTTGTCCTGGTTTAAATTTTAATTTGTTTGCAATTTTGTTAAATTCTGTCCAAGAAATTTTTGGAATAAATTTCGCATTTTTATTTGTCAGAGGATTATCTGTGTAAAGTCCATTTATATTTGTGAGATTTATGAAAATTGAATTAAATTCTTTCGCAATATCTGCTGCAGTTGAATCCGATGTCTGATGGGGCTTGTATTCTAATGCTCCACAAAAAACAATTTCTTGTTTTTTCAAATATTTTTTTATGTGTCTTAATTTGTGCGAAATTCCTTTTTCAGGGTTTTGATTAAAAAAATAACTCATGAATCTCGCGTTGGTTCTTGTTGCAGAAATTCCTGCTAAACTTTGAAGATGCTCGTTTATTTTTATTTTTTTTAGAGAATTAATATATTTTCTTGCCAAACTTCCTCCTCCGCACACGACGACAAATTTGTATTTTCCAGAATTTGATAAAATAACTTTTTTAAAATTATTTAGAACATTTGTGTTTATTTCTTCAGGAATAATTAAACTTCCCCCTAAGCTTATTACTACAATTTCTTTTTTCATTTTTGTTTTTTCTTTTTTTCTATTTTATCTTCAACAATTTTTTCAACATCTTCTTTTGATTTTATTTGATTTTTTTCTCTAAAAAAAATCCAAATTTTAAATCCAATCCCGAATAAGATTAAACCAATTCCCAAGAATAACATCCCGAGAAATACAAAACCAAGAGAGATAATTAAAAATTTAAGAGAATTCAGAGGAATTAGAGTTAATTCAGTATTTACCGACGATAAAATTATTTTCAACAAAAACCAAGAAAATGACTTTAACAAAATTGAATTTAAAATAAGAATACTTCCGCCGAGAATTAGGGCGTTTGATTTTTTTTCAGATAGGAAAAAAATTCCGATAAATAAAATTGAAGACAATAAAAACGCAAGATTAAATTTTAATTTCCAATAATCATGCGCTTTTTTGGAGACAAGAAAAAATGGGGAATTTTCTGATTTAAAACATTTCCAAAAATCGCAGTCATAACTTTGATAATATTTTTCTTTTACAATTTGCTGGATTGCTTGTGTGACTAAAAAATTTGTTCCAAGAGAAATATTTTCGCAAGGAATTTTAAAATCAAAATCATCTTGACTAAAAACATAAGTTGAATTTGTTTTGCAAAAATCTTGTATTATAGAAAATTTCCTAGTAAAAACATCATCAAGATTTATTTGTTTATTAATCAACTCTTGCACAATAGGTGTTAATTCCCCTTCGATATTTTCGTAAGTTAGCGAAGAAGTTAATGTTAAAAAAATTCCGCTCGCTAAGACAGTTATTAAAAAACACACACTTACAAATGTAAGTAAACCCCCTCTTATTATAGACATAAATTAAATAGACAAATCTTGTTTAAAAAGTTTACATTCTCTCCAACGCCTCAATTCTTTTTTCAATTGGAGGGTGAGTTGAAGTTAAATTTTTTAATGGGTTTGCGAAAAACAGCGGGGCAATTGATTTGCTGACTTTTTTTTCTGGAAAAATATTTTCTTGTTTTATTTTTTTCAACGCGCTGATTAGCGCGTCAGGATATCGCGTGAATTTAACTGCAGTTGCGTCAGCAGTGTATTCTCTTTTTCTTGAAATTGCGAGTTGAACAAGCTGGACAAAAATCGGCGCAAGAATCGCGAGCAAAACTCCGACGAGAATTAAAATTGTTCCAGCTTTGTTGTCTTTGTCCCCTTTAAGCCACAAACTTCTTAAAAAAATTTCAGAAATTATTGCAATCATTCCGACCATAACCGCGACGAGAGTTATGTAACGAATGTCATAATTTGCAATGTGCCCCATTTCGTGCGCGAGAACACTTTCTAATTCTCTTTTATCTAATTTTTTTAATGCCCCTTCTGTTACACAAATTACCGCGTGATTGTAATCTCTTCCAGACGCGAATGCATTTATTTGCTGAGAATTCATAACATAAAGTTTTGGTTTTTGTATTCCCGACGCAAGAGAAATTCCTTCGACAAGATCATGATACATTTTGTAGTCCTGATGATTCGCAAGTTTAGCTCCGACGCTGGCAACTGCAATTTTGTCAGAATTGTAATAACTTAAAAAAATATAACCGATTGAAAAAATAATTGAAAAAATCATAATAATAAAAAAATATCCTGGCTCAAATGCTTTTGAAATTATGTAACCGAAAGAAACCAAAATTAAAAAAACAACTAACATCAGAAAAAAAGAATTTCTTTTGTTTCTTGCGATCTGGTCGTTGAAATCAATTCTTTGCATAAATGGAAATTGGTTTTGAAGTTTTTAAAGATTTAGAAAACCTATTTGAATTACGCAAACCTCTGCAAAATAATCTCTCACTTCGCTCAATATTATGATCCTACCCCGTCCTAAAAATTTTCTTGAAAATTTTGGGAACTCCAAATAGCATTACATTTGAAGTATTTGAAAATCTGTGTAGATTTTATTTTTCAAAATGAGCCTACACAGATTTGAACTGTGGACCCCTGCCTCACTTAGACGAATCCGAGTGTCAATAATTCTAACGAACCATTGTCATATAAGAGCAGTGCTCTAGCCAGACTGAGCTATAGGCTCTGATAAAAATAACAACAAATAAGAGTTTAAAAGATTTTGCGAAGGATGGCTAGCCAGACCGAATGAGTTCACGAGTTATCGCCTCAAAAATAAAAACGAGTGGGCTCACGAGCCGAGCTATAGGCTCTGATAAAAATAACAACAAATAAGAGTTTAAAAGATTTTGCGAAGGAAAAAATTTATTCTATATTAAATAATTTTCCGCTCATTATAGTCAAGGAAATTCATCAATTCAAATATTCAGTTTCTTGAACATCCAAAAGTTCCAAACAAAACTTAAAGAACTTTTTGATTGAAGAAATGAAATAGATTTTTGTTCAATTTATTATTTCATTTACTATACTTTGATTTTCTTTAATAATTTATGAAAACCAGAGAAAGAATTGCTAGAGAAATATTTTTGCAAAGAGTAGCAAGAGGAATGAAAACAGAAAAATGCGGATTTAGAGAAATTGGAAAAAATTTAAATTATTGTGGTTATCGTCAAGGTTGCGAATTCAAAGACATAGGAAAACCTTATGCCCCTCAAGATGCTTTTAATTCTTATACCAGAATTCCAACCTGCAATTTTCCAAGAAGAAAAAATTTCAATAATTTTTAAAAATTAATTCTGTTTTAATTTAATTTTTGTTACTACTAACAGATTACTATAAACCAAAAGGTTTAAATAGTTTAAAGTTCTTGAAAAGATATGAAAAAAGAAGAACAAGAAGATCCAAACATTGAAAGAATGAGAAGATATTTTAACGCTAAACAAGCAGGGGTTTTAGCTGAAGCTGGAGATGCAGAAGGTTCAACAAAAGCTTTAGAAACATTAGTTGGAACAATTGTCACCGGAGAAGATGGCGAGTCATTAGTAAACTATCTTAGAGAAAGCGGGGAGCAAGGAAATGCTCATCTAATAAATTGTTATTCAAGAGGATATGAAGGAGCAAGAAGCAGATTAACAACAGGAGTTTTACTTGAAAAAGTTTATGGAGAACAATTAAAAAGTGTTTTAGGCGATAAAAGATATGCAGTTGCTGAAAAAGTTTTTGGAGAATATGCAGACACAACTTACGGAGATCTTAGAGAAAAAATTAAAGCAACAGAAGCAAAGGTAGAAAATTTAAAAACACAGGGAAAAAAAGAAGAAGCAAAAAAATTAGAAAAAGAATTAGGGGAAATGAAAAAAGTTTTAACCGCTATTGAAGGAATTGAACAACTTAGGGTTTTAGATCCGACTACTCAATTAAAGACACAATTAACTGCTCTTTTTGAACCAGAACAAGAAGCAGAGCCAGTAGCAGAAGTTGCTTAATACCAAAAAACTTAAATTCTTATTGAAACTTATTTTTTTATGTTTGAAAAATATTTAATTGTTGCGAGCAAATTGGATAAAGCAGGGACAAATATCACGACAGCGCTTTCGCAGTTTAGAGAGAGTCCTCTTTTAACTTCAATGAAAAAAAATCCTTCTTTTGATTTTAATTTAATTGAAACAGAAATCGTCGACGACAACGGAATAAATTTAGAAAAAATAAATAAATATGATTTTATAATTTTCGCGTCGAAACATCAATCAGAAAAAGGGGGGAAAACCCTTTCAGTTCATGCCCCAGGAAATTGGAATCAATCTGACTTCGGAGGAAAAGAAAAAAAGATCTGTTTGTCGTCGGCGATTTTTCAAAAACAATTATTTGAAAATTTGAAAAAAAATGCAGAAGAATATGAATTAAATAATTATCAAGTAACTTTGGAATGCACTCATCACGGTCCTTTAATAGAAAAGCCGTGCGTGTTTATTGAAATCGGCGCGACTCCGCAAGAATGGGAAGATAGGCGTGCGGCATTTGTCGTAGCTAAAACAATAAGCCAAACAATAAATTCTTTTAGAGAAAATCCTTACAACGAAGTTGCAGTCGGAATCGGAGGTCCGCATTATTGCCCGAGCTTTACAAAAATTCAATTAAATTCAAACATCGCAATCTCGCACATAATTCCTCAATATGCTTTTCCGATTTCTGAAGAAATGATTTTACAAGCAATTAAAAAAACAAAAGAAGAAGTTGATTTTGTTTTGCTTGATTGGAAAGGTTGCGGAGTTTCTGAAGAACGACAGAAAATTATTGACTTGCTTGAAAAAAATTACATTAGCTGGAAAAGAACAAGTGAAATTGGGAAATGAAGACAACCTGCGGTTTTCTCAACTCAAGCCCACGCTCTTTTTGGATTACTCGCGTAAACTTTCGCACACATCTTTCCCTCTCTGTTCCGGAGACGAGGTATCTTTAAAATAATTCGCACTCTTGCATTTATGGATTATTAGCAAAAATGCTCACCTCCGGGAATATCACAAAAATAAATTATTCAACTTTATTGAAAAAAATTTAGTTGTTGGATATATTGCAATTCTGGAAGAAAACAAAGAAATAGAAATTTCTCTTCTCGCAGTATTAAAAAAATATCAAAGAAAAGGAATTGGAAGAAAATTGTTAGAATATGTTTTAAAACTCGCGAGAAAAAAGAAATTCAAACAGGTCATTTTAGAAGTAAGAAAAAATAATTCAAAGGCAATAAATCTTTATCAAAAATACAATTTTGTCGTCGTCAAATCAAGAAAAATAAATAAAATAGTAAAATTAAAAATGAAAAAAGAAATAGAAAAATAAAAAATTAAATGCGGTGTCATCGGAGGCATTTAGAAACACCGCTTAACCGCAAAAGAAGGGAGAGTTCTAAAGACAGAGAAAATTTTACCACGAATTTTCTATGTCCCAAAAATTTCAAAACAAAATAAAAATTTTTGTGAGAACCGCTTAGGTTCTTTTTATCTTCTGGTCTTTCCAAGCTACAAATCCGAGAATTACTAAATATCCTACTGATGCAAGTCCGCCAATGCTTTTTCCAACAATTGACAAAACCATTATCAAAGCAAACCATCCAGGATAATTTCTTTTTTCAAAAATTCTCCAATTTGCAATTACACTCAAAACACCGAGAGCAATCCATCCAAGAATTGGAATTAACCACAAAAATGCAAATGCCCAGTTGAAATTTCCTAATTCAAGAACCATTGCTGTTCTTGCAAAAGGAATCCAAGCAAGCCAATTGTTTTTATATTTTAATTTTTTTCCGATTACAGACCAAGCAAATCCCGTATAAATCCAATAGACCAAAAAGAATACCAATAAAACTAAAATTAAAATTCCGATAACCATTCCAGCAACTGCCCCTCCTAAAAGACCTTCTTTAAAAAAATCACTTGTGTTTGTAATCATTCCTGTTATTGTCATTTTTTCTTCTCGCGACCTCGCTCTTTTTTTGAGGCGATTCGCGAAATCACTCGACCTCTTTTCAATTTTTTAATTATTTATTCTTTCTCGTCGACAAGTTTTGCCCACCAAGGTTTTTTAATTTTTATTTCCCCTGTTTCAACATCAACTTCTGCTCTTGCCTGAACTTTTGTTTTAAACATTCCCAAAATTCTTACTTGCTTTTCAATTTGCATTTCATAAACTGCCTTTGCGGTCTCATTTTTTCCGACCTCTTTCAAAATAATTGTGCAATTATTTTCAGGAGCGCAATTTTTTATCATTAACTTTTGAATCGCAATTATCGACGCTGTTTCAGGCATAATTTTGATTTCAGAATTTTTTCCACTTGACAATTTCATTTTCAATTTTGTCTTGTTATTTTCTTTTTCTTTAGTTAAATTGCAATCACAATCAACTGAAAAATTCCCGTCTCTGACTCTTGTTCTGTTTTTATTTTCGTGAGTTATTTGAAGATTTTCCAATTTTTTATTAGAAATAATCTTTTCATTTTCATCTTCTAAATCTTTATTTTCAAATTCATCGTCTGCATCATCTGAATTTTTTTCAGAATCATCATCCTCATCATCTTGTCCAATCTGATTTTGATTTCCCTTTTCTGCAATTAAAGCAGACAAACACAAAACTCCAACGACAAATAAACATAAAAACATCAAACTCAAGTTCTTTTTCATAAAATCAATTAGTAAAAGAAGTTTTTAAATATTTTTATCTCACAGAAATTGCATGTTTGCGTAGAAAAAATTTGAGCAATCTCTTTATTTTTTTATCTCGTAAAGTATATGCGACTTGCAAGGAATTTTTGATTTGATTTGTTTTAAATAATGTCTTGCTGACGCAACAGATTTTTCCGTCGGAAGAGCTATAAAAAATAATGGTTCGTTTTCTTTTATTAACGCGGCTTTTCCAATTGATTTTCCAAATGATAACTGCATCCCTGTTTG
Source organism: Candidatus Woesearchaeota archaeon (assembly GCA_964450135.1). Taxonomy (GTDB): domain Archaea; phylum Nanobdellota; class Nanobdellia; order Pacearchaeales; family GW2011-AR1; genus CAYVCF01. The sequence continues at coordinate 1,128 of CAYVCF010000032.1, read as the reverse complement.
CATTCTGTCTGCGCCAGCTCCTGTAAGCATTTTATTTTCCCGTTGAATGTGATGGGGAAACGGAACTACTTTGAAAAAATATTGTCCGCCTAAATCTTTGTCTAATTTTTTATTTAAAAATTGTCTGCATGCCTCAAACGAATTGTGTCGCATTTGAATTTTTTCTGCAGCAACCATTGTTAGTTGAAATGGAAGTTTTTTGTTTTCAAATAATTTTATATTTCCCATATTGAATTTTACAATTTTTTGAGGAGGAACTGTTTTTATGTAAGCACGATTTTTTCTTTTGCTAATTCTTGTAAAAGGTCTTGTGTATCTTTTTGAATATGCATTTGCTTTTCTTAACGCTACCATTTTATTTTATCATTACCTCTGTTAATATCGCATAAATTTTTATTTTCATTTTATCATTACCTCTGTTGTTATTGCTTGTCCTGGAAGCCCTTTTTCAAAAATTGCTCTGACAATTCCATTGTTTCCATGAGTTCCTGAAATTTCTCCTGAGATTTCTTTTCCAGCAGGACTTTTCCAAATTATAATTTTACCGACGAATTTTTCAGCTTCTGTTTTATTTTTAGCTCCAACATCAATTAAAAAATGTCGTTCATGAATTATTCTTCGTCCTCGTCTGAATTGTATAACCTTTCCAGTTTTCATAATAAATTATTGAGAAATTGGTTTTTAAAGTTTTGGTTGAAATTTTTTAAAAATAATAAGCTTATTTCATTTAGAAAGATTTTTAATATAACAAAATTTAGAAATTTCAAGGACGCATAGGCTAATGGTAGACCCTCTCGTTTACACCGAGAAGGCGGAGGTCCGATTCCTCCTGCGTCCATTAAAAAGAACCTAAGCGGTTCTTTTTAGAAATCTCCCTTTTCTGTTCCGGAGACGAGGCATTTTTTTATGCCTCCTGCGATGCCTCATAAAACTCGTGGTTCTCATAAAAGTTTAAATAGAATCTTAAATTAAAAACAATATGAAAGAAGAATACAACCCCGTAGGTTTTATCGGGTTTATTGGGTTCTTAGGATTTTTGCCCAAAAAATAAATTTATACTCAAAACAATTTTAAATTAGGTGATTAGGTCAATTCCGCACTAAACTGTCTTCCTTACAATACAAATAT
>CAYVCF010000031.1:0-10443 GCA_964450135.1 Candidatus Woesearchaeota archaeon | reverse complement strand
TAATTATTTTAACAGAAAGATGTATTTAAAATTATCTCACAAAAGACAATTTATTATTCATTAAAATTTCTCATCAAATTTAAAAATCAATTTTACTAATTAGAGAAATGACAGAAAAAGAAGACCTCTCAAAAAAAATTGAGGACTCAAAAAAATTCAGCATAAAAGATTCTGTTTCTGTAAACGCGACAGTTGGTTTTGGTGACAACTATATTTCTGCTTACGCAATAGAATTAAATGCAACCCCGCACCATATCGGTCTTCTTACTTCAATTCCAAATCTCATCGCGCCTCTCGCACAACTTTTCACGTCGAGGTTTATGAAAAAATACTCAAGAAAAAAAATTTTCTCTGTTTCAATTTTAATTCAGTCCTTAATATGGATTCCAATAATTTTAACTGCCATGATTTTTTTAAATCAAGAAAAATACGCAATAGAATTTTTAATTTTATTTTATACAATCTACGCATTTTTAGGAAATTTTGCATCTCCTGCTTGGGTCAGTTGGATTGGCGACCTAACAGAACAAAAAGATTCTGGAAAATTTTTCGGCAAAAGAAATAAATTCGGGGGGATTTCTGCATTGATCTCTTTAATTATTGCAGGATTATTATTAGATATTTTTAGAAAATATTCTTCTCAAAAAACTCATTTGATATTTATTGGTTTTTTTATAATTTTTCTTATCGCAATGATCGCGCGACTTATTTCAAGACATTTTGTTTTAAAACAATATGAGCCAGAATTCAAATTCAAAAATGAATCTTATTTTTCTTTAAAAGACTTTATAAAAAATATTCCAAACAGCAATTACGGAAAATTTTCTTTATACATCGCGCTAATTGTCTTGACGTCAAACATCGCAGGCCCGTATTATTCTCTTTATATGTTAAGGGACTTGAATTTTTCTTATATGCAATATATGATCGTAAGCGTCTCCGGAGCTGTCGCGTCGTTTATCTTCGTCGTCAAATGGGGAAAATTCGCAGATGAATTGGGAAATATAAAATTATTAAAAATAACTTCAATGATGATTCCGCTGATTTGTTTTTTATGGCCACTTTATATTTTCATCCCCTCCCCATTTAATTTTTATTTTATTTTATTTGCAAATTTTATTTCAGGATTTGCTTGGGCAGGATTTAATCTTGCAGCAGGAAATTTTGTATTTGACGTCGCTACTCCGCAAAAAAGAGGATTGTGTTCTGCATATTCCAGCATCATGAACGGCGTCGGAGTTGTAATCGGAACAACAATCGGCGCGATTTTAATTTCAAAAAATTTATTCAATTTAATTAATTCAATAATGTTTGTTTCAATAATTTCTGGAATTGCAAGATATCTTATTTCGTTTATGATGATAAACAAAATAAAAGAAGTGAGAGAAACAAAAGAAAAATACCATTGGAAAAAAATTCCGCTTGCATATGAAGTTTTTAATGCAAATATTTATTTGAAAAAAGGAATTGATCTTTTTGTAAAAAGAAAAATTACTTCACATTAAATTTCTCTTTTATATTTTCAATCTCTTCAATAAAAGAATTTGTTTTCTCTTCAAGAATGGGTTTTAAAAGATCGTCTTGCAAAAGCAAAATTTTTTCAAGATAAGAAAAGGATTGTATCAACAACGCGATCTCTTTATTTTCCAAAGAAGTCATTGACAAAATTCTCCAACCTTTTGTTTTTTCTGAAATAGATTCATTAAGAGAAAGAACTTGATAAATTTTATTTTTATCAAAAAGTTCTTCAAAAGAAAAAGAATTCAAAATAGAATTTGTTCTGTTTAAATTAAATTCAGAATAATCTCTTATCACAGAATCAGTTTCTTTTTCAACTCCGAGAGTAAGTTCTTTCAGTCGTATTTTTAAAACATCTGCATCCTTGCCAATCTCGACGATATAACGCCTTAATTCATCGGAAATTTTTTGTATAATTTTCCCTTTTTGTATCACAGAGAGAACATTGTCCATATTGGTAATTTTTCTTAATTCAAATCTTGTCAATCTTTCAACGCTTTTTTCAAAAAGTTCTTTTTGTTTTTCTAAAAAATAAATATACTCGTTTGCTCTCCTCAAAAGTTCGCTGGTTTCTAAAAAAAGATGTTTCAAGGATTTATAATAAAGAGTTATTTCATGTTTTCTTTCTGAAATTGCAATCGTAATTGTTCCGGCTTGTTTCGCAGTTCTTTCAGCAGCTTTGTGCCTTGTTCCAGTTTCATTTGTTTTTATTTTCACATCAGGAATTAAAAGAACATTCGCGTAATTTATTTTTTTCAAGTCGCTGCTTAAAACAATTGCCCCGTCCATTTTCGCAAGTTCAACTAATTTTTGCGGAGTAAATTTTGTATTAAATCTAAATCCTCCGTCGAGAAGAGAAAGTAAATTTTGATTTTCAATAACTATTAAAGCACCTTTTCCAATTTTCAAAACTCCATCGAGCGCGACTCTCAGAGAAGTCCCAGGCGCAATTAATTTCAGAACAGAAAGGAATTCTTCTTTAGTTATTTTATCTTTATGGATATTCTCAAAAATATTTTTTTGAATTTCCTTTTTTTCATCCATGTTGATGAGATTAACATCCAGCTTAAAAATTTATCTGTATAAAAATACAATAATTTAAATATATAAAATCATTTTATCTTCTATGAAAGAAAAAATAAAGGCATATTTGACAGGACAAATAATTTTCAGCAACGATAGCGAAGCGCATTCCTTATGCAAAAAATCTTGGTTCGGAAGTTTTGAAAAAGACAAAATAAATTATTCTTTAACAGAGACCATGTTTTTAGTTGAAAATAAAAAATTAGAAATAATTTCAAACAAAAAAATTTTAAAAGAAAAAGAGTTAATGGAAAAATTAAAAAAAATTGACAAAAGATTTCAGATAAAATATTTTGTTTACAGGGACTTAAGGGAAAAAGGATATATTGTAAAAACTGCCTTGAAATTTGGAGCGGACTTCAGGGTTTATGAAAAGGGGAAAAACCCAGATAAAGTTCACGCAAAATGGATTGTATTTGCAGATTACGAAACAGGAAAATTAAATTGGCAGGAATTCTCAGCAAAAAACAGAATCGCAAATTCTACAAAGAAAAAACTTTTACTTGCAATTGTTGATGAGGAATCAGATGTGAGTTATTATGAAGTTAGCTGGATAAAAGTATAATTGCTAACCAATGTTATTTATAATATCTTTCCTCAATTCATAACAATCCGCCCACATTGAATAAGCACACCAACCTTGAAAAATTTCTTCAAATTTTACTTTTGAAATTTTTCCGGTTTTGTAAATCTCAATTTTTAATTTAATTTTTCTAATGTTTCTTTTTCTTAATAATTTGAAATAAAGTAAAAGATAAAATCTTTTCCTATCTATTCAAGGCATAAAAACGCTCAACTAAAAATGTCCTTGAATATAATAAAAAATTCTAAATCCTACAAAATCAACTCCGCGAGAAAGAGAGAAAATTTTTGATTTTTGTTGATTGAGTTCAAGTTTTAAATTTTCAATCAAAAATTTTTCAATTTCTTTTTTCCAAATTTCAAGTTGTAATTTTGATTTGTGCAAAATTATAAAATCGTCTACATAACGAATATAAAATTTTGTTTTTAGTTTATGTTTTACAAAGTAATCTAATTCATTAAGATAAACATTTGCAAAAAACTGCGAAGTTAAATTTCCAAGGGGCATTCCAAGATTTTCTTTTAATTGTCCATTTTTTAGAATTTTTTCAATTAAATTGATTATATTCCCATCGGTAATTCTCTTTTTTACAATCCTTAAGAGAACTTTGTGATTAACTTCTTGAAAACTTCAGAAATACTCCTTATTTCTGATAGTGCTCAGAAATTTGCTAATTTCTGACATAATGTTTGACGTCGCACTTTAAACAAAATGCTTGTGAATGTAAATTACTCGTGACTTTTCTCTGAAATTTTTCAAATCTTTTTATTGCAAATAAACTTCCTTTTCCAATTTGGTTTGCACAAGAATCATAAATAAATTTTTTTTCAAAAATTTTTTCAATTACATTTATCAAAGCATGATGAACAATTCTATCTCTAAATGCTGACTTAGAAATTTTGCGAGTTTTTGGGTCTCGCAAAATAAATGTTTTCAGGAGTTCTGGTTTGTAAGTTTGATTTTTCAGTTCTTTTTGTAATTGTAATAAATTTTTTCTCAAATCTTTTTCAAATTCAATTACATCAAATTTTTTTGTTTTGTGTTTTCTTGCTTTTCTCCAAGCAAGAAAAAGATTTTTTAAATGATAAATTTGAGAATATAAATTAGTATTTTCCATAACTATAAAATCCTGAAGGGCTATTTCGCGAACCCTGTTGCTATTGTTCAGATTCCTGTTGTTGTCATTAAGCTCAGACCTATTGTCAAGCCTGCTGAACCACAGATTCTTGTAGTCAATTTACCAATTCAAAAACTTTTAAGTTTTCACTGAAATTTCTCGCAAGAAATTTCTGTATTTTATGACTTAAAATAAATCTAAATAATGTTCTAGTAAATTGGCGTGTAGCCCTAATCTACTTTGTGGGTAGTCAGGACAAAGAATAATATGAACGATGGTTTAAAAAATTATTGGGACAATCTTCTTGTAAGATCTTTTTCAAGTCCAGAAAATCCCAAATCAGTTAGTGCGTGTTTAATTTGTTCTAAAGTATACCCAGAAAAATTTTGCGAAGCAACGCATTCGGCGTTGCTATCACGTACCCCGCGAACCCTGTAGCTATCGCCCAGATTCATGCCGTCGCCACTAAGCACAGACCTATCGCCGAGCCTGCCGAACCACATTTGCCTTGCAAAAGGTTTATCAGAAATATCTGCTAACCAAATAGGCATTTCTTGAATTTCGTATCTTGAATCTCTTAAAAAGTCTCCATATACTTGAGCATTTTTTCCAAAAACTTTAGCAGTAAATTCATTTTCTCCAAACATATTTGTTGAAATTGGTTTAGAATTAATTTCAACTGCGTCAACCAAACTTTCTTCAACTTGTTCTAAAGTTAAATAAAATTCACTTCTATTTCTATGACCTTGAGTTGCTTTTTCTAGAGTCTTCATTATTGGAGAATTTGGTGTCCAAAATATTCCTTTTTGTGGAACATACAAAATTCCGTCGCTGACATAATTTCCTAAATTACAAACAGGAGAGTTTTCTCCTTCTTGCATTCTTAATTCTGCATTTTCTTCTAAACAAGGAATATGATAACCGGCTTCCTCTAAAAGGTTTTTTGCGACGTCAAAAGGTTTTGTATCTACCATTACAGAAACCAATCCTCTCGGCATTACATCAACAACAATTTTGTTTGTCATAATACTTTTAGAAAAAAGAGGTTTATAAACTTTTCGGTAATGTTGTCTTTTATTAGAAGTAACAATATTCGCACTTCGTGCGAAAAAAATCTTAATACGAGAAAGTCTCGCAAAATAAACTAAGCAAACTTTATAACCTTCAACAATTTTAATTTTAAATGCCATCAGATACAACAGAAATAAAAGAAAAAATAATCCAATTCATAAAACAAAAAGGTCCGAGTTTGCCTGTTCATATTGCAAAAGAAATAAACACCAGCACGCTTTTTACTTCTGCTTTTCTTTCAGAACTTTTATCAGAAAAAAAATTAAAAGCAAGTCATATGCGCGTCGGAACTTCGCCTGTTTATTTTGTTCCAGAACACGAAGCAAAGCTGGAAAATTTTTCAAAGTTTCTAAAAAGCAAAGAAAAAGAATCTTTTGAATTGTTAAAAAAAGAAAAATTTCTAAAAGATTCTGAACAGCAACCTGCAATAAGAGTCGCGCTAAGAGAAATAAAAGATTTTGCAATTCCGTTCAAAAACAACGAAGAAATAATGTGGAAATATATGGTAGTTCCAGAATCTGAATTTTTAAATCCAAAAAAGGTTGAAGAGAAAAACATAGAAAATCAAAAAATAGAAGTTTTGTCGACGGAGATTAAAAATATTCAAGCAGAAAACAAACAAGAGGATGTTGAAAAAGAATTAAAAAAATCAGAAGAAACAAAAAAAATAAAGAAAACTAAAAGAATAAAAACAAAAAAGCAAAATCCAAAATTTTTTGAAAAAATAAAAGATTTTTTAAAAGAGAAGGGCATAGAAATTTTAGAATTAATTGATTTTAAAAAAGGAGAGATTATATTAAGGGTAAAAGAAAAGGGAAAAGAGATAATTTTAATTGCGTTTGATAAAAAGAAAATATCCGAGGGAGAGATAATAAAAGCGTATAAAAAATCAAATGAATTGGGATTAGATTATATAATTTTAAGCAAAAGTGAAACCTCAAAAAAAATAAACGAACTAATTAAAGCAATAAAAAAACTTCACAGCATAGAAAATCTTGAATCGCAAAATTTAAAAACAGATTTCTGAACAATATAATATGGGAAAAATAAAACAAAAACTTGTTACAAGAGCTGGAAAAGAAATGGTTAGCAAAGGAATAGATTTCAGCGAAAAATTTGAAACCAATAAAAAAATTTTAGGAAGAGAAATGCCGAGCAAAAAAGTTAGAAATCAAATAGCAGGATATTTAGCAAGATTCAAAAGAGCGGAAAAAGAAAAACAAATCCAAATAGAAAAATCATTAAAGGATTAGGAAATTTTTTTTCCCAACTTAAAACAATTCGCCCACATTGAATAAGCACACCCACCTTGAAAAATTTCTTCAAATTTTACTTTTGAAATTTTTCCGGTTTTGTAAATCTCAATTTTTAATTTTTCTAATGTTTCTTTTTCTTAAAGAGAAGTTTGGATAATTCACATTTTCTGTAGCAAAAATCTTTTTGCAAACTTTATGGAAAATTCCCGACGACAAAGTTGATTATTTTTTGCATAAATAAAAATTAAATTTCAAAAACCTATTTTTGCAAAGTTTTCTAAAGTATACCCAGAAAAATTTTGCAACGCAACGCCTTCGGCGTTGCTACCACGTACCCCGCGAACCCTGTTGCCATCGCTCAGAAACATGTCGTCGTCGTCAATAATCTCGGAGAAGTCATAAACCCTGCCGAACCACATTTGCCTTGCAAAAGATTTATCAGAGATAATTCTTAACTCAACAGACATTTCTTGAATTTGGCGTGTTGAATCTCTTAAAAATTCCCCATATGCTTGAGCATTTTTTCCAAAAACTTTAGCAGTAAATTCATTTTCTCCAAATATATTTGTTGGAATTGATTCAGAATTAATTTTAACTGCGTCAACCAAACTTTCTTCAACTTGTTCTGGAGTTAAATAAAATTCACTTCTATCTCTATGACATTGAGTTGCTTGTTTTGGATTTTTCATTATTGGAGAATTTGGTGTCCAAAATATTCCTTTTTGTGGAACATACAAAATTCCGTCGCTGACATAATTTCCTAAATTACAAACAGGAGAGTTTTCTCCTTCTTGCATTCTTAATTCTGCATTTTCTTCTAAACAAGGAATATGATAACCGGCTTCCTCTAAAAGGTTTTTTGCGACGTCAAAAGGTTTTGTATCTACCATTGCAGAAACCAATCCTCTTGGCATTACATCAACAACAATTTTGTTTGTCATAAATATTTTAGAAAAAAGAAGTTTATAAACTTTTCGCTTGTGTTACCACTATATAATTTATAAAATATACTAATCTCGGTCCACTTTTTTTAAAATTTTATTAATTTTATTTTCTATCCTATCCACATCTTTTCTTATTTCAAGAATCTGATCAATTCTTTTTTTATTAATAAATAAATTTATTGCCTGAAAAATTATCCAGACCAAGATTACAATTCCTAAGGCCTGCAACCAAAGAGCGATTTGTCCGACTTGCAAAACAACCTCGGTAAGAACATCTGTCACCTCTTCAACAACCATAAATAGGATAAGAAAAACAAGTTTAAAAATATTTTTATGTTTCTAAGAGAATTTTTTTTCTTGTAAACTTTTTTGATTTTTTACATTTTTGTTTTCAATTGGGTCAATACCCCCTTGGCTTGCTGTGATTGAGATGTGAAAATTTTAAACAATTTCTTTATTTGGGAATTCAAATAATTAAATGGCGGGTCTCGGCGAAGTCGAATTAAGTGAGCTTTTTAAAAATTAGAAAAGAATAAAAATAAAACTTTATCCATCGGAAAAATATTTAAAAATAAAATGTCTCTGAGGAGATTTTAACTCTTACTCGTTCCCACGCTCGCTTTTATTTTTTGAGGTCATTGCTCGCGTAAAAACTCGCGACCTCTTCTCGGTCGGGAAAATTTAAAAATAAAATGTCTCTGAGGAGATTTTAACTCTTACTCGTTCCCACGCTCGCTTTTATTTTTTGAGGTCATTGCTCGCGTAAAAACTCGCGACCTCTTCTCGGTCGGGAAAATTTAAAAATAAAATGTCTCTGAGGAGATTTTAACTCCCGACCTCGGCCTTTCTCAAGTTCAACCAAAGTTGAGGAAACTAAAACTCAAAGAGTTTTTGCTTCATGAGAGCCGCGCTCTAAACCCTGAGCTACAGAGACAAAACTAAAAGAAAAAAACAATTTAAAAATCTTCTCAATATTTTTAATCACAATAATCCATAAAAATAGTGTTGATTTAATTTTTTAATGAAAAGTTTTTTTCAGAAAAAAGGGGCCTCAATAATTCTTTTAATTTTAATTTCAATAGAAATTTTTTATGTTTCGTCTTTAAGTTTTGGTCCAGGTCCAGGAATGATAACCATTGTTCCGTTTACTTATCATGTCATAGTTTTTTTCTTATTTTCATTTTTCACTTTAAATTTAATTTGTTCTGAAAATAAATTTAGTCAAATGATTTTGTCAATTATTTTATCATTAATTTGCGCAATTCTCGACGAGGTTCATCAAATATTTGTTCCTTTTCGCGGAGCAGGAGCAGAAGATATTTTAATAGATTCATTGGGGATTTTTTCTGCTGCAATATTCTTTTTAATCTCAAGAAATTATTCCAGAATTTTAAAATTATCCCCTATTTTTCGCGGAAGAAGATGAATATGAAAATGTTTTACAACTTGCCCAGCAGATTCAAAATTATTTTGCAAAAGATTAAAACCCGAAAAAATTTTTCCATTAGAGATTTTTAAAAAAGTATGTTTAATGCAATCAATTAATTCTATTCCCAAAGTAACTGGAATATCCAAAGAATTTTCAAAATGCTTTTTAGAAATTACCAAACAATGCCCTTCTACTTTTGGGTTTGCATCAAAAATTGAAAAAAAATTTTCATTTTCAAAAATTCGTTTAGAGTGAATTTCTCCTCGAGAAATTTTACAAAATATGCAATTCATATATAAAGATAAGAAATAATCTTTTTAAAATTTTACCAAAAAAACCCCCCCCAATAAAAAACAAAATTATCTTCTTTTCTTTTTAACTGCTTTTCTTTTAGCAGGTTTTCTTGCAACTTTTCTTTTAGTAGTTCTCTTCACAACCCTTTTTTTAGCAGCTTTTTTCTTTGCCATATTAATCACCTCTTTATTATCTAAGTATTAAATCTTTAAAAACTTTTCTTAAAAAAAGTTTTAACTTCTCGACGAGAAAAAAATTATTTTATTCTCGTTTCAATAATTTTTCCAAAATTCAAAACGCTTTTTCCGTCGACAATTTGTTCAAGGATATTTTTTAAATCAGAAATTTTTACCCTCACTTGTTTTGTGGTATCTCTGTCGCGTAAGGTTACTGAATTATCTGTCGGTGTTTTTTCGTCAACAGTTATGCAAATCGGAGTTCCAATTTCGTCATTGCGAGAATATCTTCTCCCTATTGAACCAGAAATATCGTATGAAACATTCCAAATTTTTTTTAATTTAGATACAATTTTTTTTGCAATGTTTTCATAGAGCTCATTTTTTATAATTGGAAAAACTGCTGCTTTAATTGGAGAAAGTTTTGCTGGAATTCTCAAGATAATATTTTTTCTTTCCTCGTCGAAGAAATAAGAATTTGTCAGAACCGCTAAAAAAATTCTTTCCATTCCAAATGTTGGCTCAATAACATTAGGAATAATTTTATTTTTGTATTTCTCGTCGAAAATTTCCATATTTTCTTTGCTTTCCTTTGCATGTTGAGTCAAATCATATTGCCCTCTATTCGCATTTCCAGCAACTTCTTTAGAACCAAAAGGATATTCATAGTCAATATCAAAAGTTGCCGACGAGTAATGACTCAATTCAGATTTTGTATGTTCCCTAATTTTTATTTTTTCAAGTCCGATTGATTTAAACCAAAGAATTTGTTCAGCGAGCCAGTAAGCATGCCATTCTTCTAATTTTTTTTCGCTTAACATCTTTCCAATCGTCACTTCTTTCAAAATATTCTTTCCAGAATTTTGAGTTTTTGCGTCGAGCAATTTTAATTTCAAGTCAAGATGTTTTTTTTCAAGAAGAGAACATTTTTTTTCTTCCGAATATTTTTGCAGTTCAATAAGCGTTGATTCT
>CAYVCF010000030.1:6060-10771 GCA_964450135.1 Candidatus Woesearchaeota archaeon | reverse complement strand
GAGCGCAGCGTGGCACGAAGCGTAGCGGAGTGAGTTAATTTTGACTGCCAAGTATCAATTTACATGCACGATATTTGTCATCGATTATTTCTTTAGCTTCAGGACTTAGTTTGTTCCAACTCCGTTCTAATTTTTGCATTAACCAATTATTTGCTTCATCGATATTCATTTTATGGCTAAAAAACGCCAAATAAAACAAGGAAGAAATTGAGTCGAAATGCGCCATTGAATCTGCGTCAGCAAGACATAAAGCTTCTTTGCTTTCTTTTGATTTTATCTTACTACCCCTATGGGAGATTATGCAATTTTTCACTAATTCGATTTTTTCTTGAGAATAATCAAATTTTTTTAATAATTTTTCAGCTTCATCAGCACCATGAATATGGTGGTCTTCGTAAAAATCGTAATTTATTATACTTGCATAATCGTGAAGCAAAGAAGCGATTTCTACAATTTCAATATCTGCGTTGAGTTTTTTAGCCATTAATTTTGCATATTTAACAACATTGAGGATATGATGCGTCCATATTCCATATCCAAAATAATTGGTTTCTTTTTTGCAAGCATCTTCAACGATTTTTGCTATTTCTTCTATCATAATAATGGGAGTTGGAACTAATCTATATAAATTTAGTGGCAGTCAAAATTAATTACAGATAACATAAGATTATCAATAGATTATTATTGATAACATACTAAAATAGGGTATTAGAAAGATATTTATATAATCTTATCCTTAATAAAATATGCAAAAATATAAAATTTTCAATTGTCTTTTTCCAATTCATTTTTCTTCTCTTCCCTTTTCATAAACGGAAAAAGCAAAACATCTCTGATAGATTCTTGTCCTGTTAAAAGAATTACCATTCTGTCAATTCCAATTCCCACCCCGCCTGTCGGAGGCATTCCGTGTTCAAGCGCGTCGACAAAATCTTTGTCATAAGGATTTGCTTCTTCATTTCCCGACACTAATTTTTTTTGCTGTTCTTCTAAAAGTTGTTTTTGTTTTATCGGATCGTTTAATTCTGAATATGCGTTTCCTAATTCTGCGCCAAGACAAAATGGTTCAAATCTTTCAATTAATCTGCAGGACTTGTCGTTTCTGTGAATTTTGCAAAGCGGAGTTGATTCGCATGGATGATCAATTATAAAAGTTGGCTGAATTAATTTGTCCTCGCAAAAATGTTCGAAAATCACGCAGACATAACTTCCCCAATTATTTTCTTTGTAATTTATTTTTTCTTTGTCGCAAATTTTTTTTAATTCAGTTACAGAACTTTTTTCCACGTTGATATCTGCGAATTTTTTTATTGCTTGCGCCATTGTCATTTTTTTCCAAGGTCGCTTAAAATCAATTTCTTGTCCCTGAACTTTTATTTTTGTTGTGCCGTTTACTTTTTTGCAAACATATTCGTAAATTTCTTCGAACAAATCCATCATATCATTGTAGTCGGCATAGGCCTGATAAATTTCCATCATTGTAAATTCTGGATTGTGCCATTTGTCAATTCCTTCGTTTCTGAAATTTCGCGCGATTGTAAAAACTTTTTCAAAACCGCCGACAATTAATCTTTTCAAATATAATTCTGGAGAAATTGCTAAAAATAAATCCATGTCTAATGCATTCAGATGAGTTTTAAATGGACGGGCTTCTGCTCCGCCGTAAATTGTTTGAAGATAAGGAGTATCAACCTCGTTATAATTTTTACTTTTCAAAAATTCGCGAACAGCGTCGATGATTTGCTCTCTTTTTTCAAAGACCTGTTTTACTTCTGGATTCATTATCAAATCCAAATATCTTTTTCTGTATCGTTCTTCTTTGTCCTGCAAGCCGTGAAATTTTTCTGGCAGAGGCAAAATTGCTTTGCTCAAGATTTCAATTTTTTTTACTAAAACAGAAATTTCTCCTGTTTTGCTTTTCATTACAATTCCGTCTGCTCCGACAAAATCTCCTGCGTCTAAATATTTTTTTAAAAAGTTTCGGGCTTCTTCCGGAGTTTCTTTTTCCTGCAAAATTAATTGAATCTCTCCCGAACCATCGCGAATTTTTACAAACGCGAGTTTTCCTAAGTCCCTTTTCAAAATTATTCTCCCAGCAATTTTAACTTTGTCTTTTGTCTTCTCGTTGTTTTTTAATTTTTTGTATTTTTCTTTTAACTCTGCGCAATTATTTTTCTTTTCAAATTTGTGAGGATAAGGATTTATTCCCAAACTTTTTAGTTCGTTTAATTTTTTTATTCTTTCTGAAATTATTTGTTCTTCGCGTGACATATATTAGAATAGAATTGCTTATTTATAAAATCTTTTCTTTCCGGTAATTTTGTCCAATTCTTCATTTAACATCTCGTCGCAGATTTGTTGAAATTTATCCCAACGCGAAACATACTTATATTTTACTTTTTCAAATTTTTCTTGCAGTTCCTGAACTTTTAAAAATAATTCTAAAAGTTTTTCATTTTTAATGGAGTATTGCCCAAGGAGCTGTTTTACGACGAGCTCTGAATCAAGACAGCATTCAATTTCTTTTGCTCCAGTTTTTATGGAGAGTTCAAGCGCTTTGATTAGCGCTTCGTATTCTACAATATTATTTGTTACAAAATTTCCAATGCCCCCCTTGTATTTTATTAAAATTTTTTCACCATCGCGAACAAGAATTCCGACTGCCCCTGGTCCAGGATTTCCGCGCGATCCTCCGTCAGAATTTGTGATAATCATTTTTAAAAAGAATATTTCTTATTTAAAAAAATTAGGGTAAACTATTTAGTGATTAAATATGCAAAACTTTGAAAACCTTGAAGTCCTGAAATTTTTCTGGTTTGATTTCAATATTTTTTATTATCGCGTGTTTTGGTCCTTGTTTGCAAATTTCAATCATTTTGTTTACAGAATCTGCGTCGCCTTCTAAAAAAACTTCAACTTTTCCGTCGACGAGATTTCTGATAAATCCTTTTACATTATTTTTTTCTGCATGTTCTTTTACAAATGCCCTAAAAAAAACTCCCTGCACTATTCCGTCAATATAAATTCTTACTGATTTTTTCATCTTAGATTTTGAAATCCGTTCTTTTTATTTTACTTTTTTATAATAGTATTAATCTAAGTTTGTTCTTAAATTTTTGGATATAGATAACCCATTTATTTTCATAATTCTTTATGTGTTAGATAAATAGGAAATACTTTTTGATATTTCAGTTTCCTATAAATTTAAAAGTTGGTTTTGCTTTTCTTAAATATGGGAACAGAGAAAAATTTTGCTCCAATAAAAGGATTTAGAGACTTCACAGGCGAGGAAGCAAGAAAAAGAGAATTTGCAAGAAAAATTATCGTCGAAGTTTACGAGAAATATGGATTTGAACCTGCAGAGACGCCAGTTATTGAAGATAAAAATTTTGTCAAGGGAGAAAATAAAAACGACGACGCTATTTCAGAAATTTATTCTCTTACTGATAAAGGAAAAAGAGAACTTGCTTTGAGATATGAATTTACCTTTCAATTAAAAAGATTAATGCAGGGAGAAAAAATTCCTTACAGACGCTATTCAATCGGACCTGTTTTTCGAGACGAACCTGTTTCTTCAGCAAGATTAAGACAGATTACTCAAGCAGATGTCGACGTGATTGGTTCTGTTCCAAGAGATGAAGCAGAAATTTTAGCAATTGCAAAAGAAATTTTAGATAAATTAAAAATTGAATTTATTATCAAAATAAATAATAGAAAATTACTGAATGAAATTTTAGAAGAACAGGGGGTTGCTAAAAAAGATTTAAAACAAGCGATAAGAGAAATTGACAAGAAAGAAAAACTTCCAAAAAAACAATTAATTGAAAGATTGAAAAAATTTAATGCTGAAAAAGTTTTGGGAATTTTGGAAAAGCCGATTTCATTTTTTGAAAAATACAATTCGTTTAAAGAGATTAAAAAATTAAAAGAATATTGCAAACAATATAATGTTGAAGTTGAGTTTTCTCCGTCGCTGGCGAGAGGACTATCTTACTATAACGGAACTGTTTTTGAAATTGTCACAAAAAAAATTAAAGAATCAATTTGCGGTGGCGGAAATTATAATTTTAACAATGTTCAATGCACAGGACTCGCGCTGGGTTTGGACAGAATTTGCATGCTCACAGAAGTTTATGAAAAAAAAGATTCAATTGTAATAATTCCCTTTGAGAATGAAAAAAAAGCAATTGCTCTTGCGAATTTTTTAAGAGAAAAGAATAAAATTTGTGCAATCAATTCTGATAAAATTTCAAAGGTTATGAAACAGGCAAACTCCGACGGAGTTCGTTATATAATTTTTATTGGAGAAGATGAAATCAAAAAAGGAAAATACAAAATTAGGGACATGAAATCTGGAGAAGAAAAAGAATTATTATTGGACGAAATTATTTGGTTTATTGAAAGAGAAGAGAAAAATTAGATTTTTCATTTCTTCAAGACGAGAACGCAATTTTTTTACTCTAAAATATTTTTCTTTCAACGCAAAATTTGTCAGTATTCCATTTTATCTTTTTCAATATTTTAACGACACTGGAGTATAACTATTTTTCGGTTTTCCGTCGGAAAACTCAAATTAAAATCAGAAAATTAAACTATTTTTGCAAACTTCTCAGAAACATCTTCACCAATGAAGTTTTTGGAAAATCTACAAAAAATTTTATCATCATTACGAGAGAACCCCTTGATTTCTCTCGTGCTCTTTCCTCGAATT
>CAYVCF010000030.1:296-5960 GCA_964450135.1 Candidatus Woesearchaeota archaeon | reverse complement strand
TGGTTGATATCTCAAAAATGATGATTATCTTTTGCAAATAAAATTTATCATCATTACGAGAGAACCCCTTGATTTCTCTCGTGCTCTTTCCTCGAATTGTTGAAGGGAGATATCTTTCAAATGCCTCTGGTTGATATCTCAAAAATGATGATTATCTTTTGCAAATAAAATTTATCATCATTTCTGAATTATGGGTTGAAATAATTTTAAAACCCGCATCTTCAAATAATTTATGAATTTCTTTTTCTTCAAATAAATAATAATATCTTTCTCCTTTATCAGTCCAGCCAATATATTTTTCTTTTGATTTCGCGCGTTTGAATCTTTTTGAATTTCTGTTCCAAACTCCGACGAGAATTTTTCCTTCAGGTTTTAAAACCCTGCAAAGTTCTTTAATTGCGTTTTTATTTTGTTCAAGAGAAAGACAATGCAAAGAAGAAATTGCAATCGCAAAATCAAAAAAATTATTTTCATAAGGGATTTTTGTCATATCTGCGACACAAAATTCAGCGTCGATGTTTTTGGATTTTGCTTTTTGTTTTGCAATCTCAATCATTTTTTCTGAAAAATCTAAAAGATACATTTTTCCTTTTTTTATTTTAAAATCTGTGTTTAAAATTTTGGGTTTTTCTGTGACAGATTTTAAAAGACAAAAATTGCCTGTTTTTAATTTAGGCAATTTTTTTATTTTTGTTAAATGTCGTCCAGAACCAGAACCAAAATCAAGAATTTTTCCAGAAGCGGACCTTAAAAATTCTTGCGAAAGTTTCGATGGAATTTGTTTATATTCGTCCCATTCAGGCGCAATTGAATTCCAAATTTCTTTTTGTGTTTTCATAAATTATTAAGAAAAAAAGAGATTAAAAATATTGTTAATTATGCCCTGTCCCAACTCGCGTTATATCTCGCACAAGTTTTCCTGTAATTGGGGGGACAATTTCCTTGTTCAGGACAATCTTGTCTTTTTTGGCAATTTTGATTTTGTCCGTAAAGAATTCTTCCATCTCTTGTTCTAATTGTAACATCTGAATAAAGAAAATGAGATTTTATACAACCATCTTCAAAAATAGAAACTCCCCGTTCATCTTTTTCTCCAATTGGAATTAATTTTCCGTTGACATCAACTAAATAATCCCCGACACAAATATTACCTTTATCAGCAAATTCTAATCCGCCTCTTTCTCCATCCATAAAAAATAAATTTCATTTGGGTTTATAAATTTAATTTAGGAAAAATATATAGTTTTTTAAGTTTTAATTCAATCAATTAATTATGTTAAATCCAGAAAAAAATGAAATAAGAAAACCCACGAAAACTATTTCGGGAATTACGCCTGTTGCAGTAATGCTTCCGCCGAAAAAATGCAAACATGGAAATTGTATTTATTGCCCGTCGTTAAATGTCCCGCAAAGTTACACTCCAAAAAGTCCTGTTGTGATGCGCGCAAAAAAATTAAACTACGATTCTTACAAACAAGTTAAAGCAAGAATAAAATCTTTTGAAGCAATGAATCATCCAACTGAAAAAATTGAAATCATAATTATGGGCGGAACTTTTTTAGAATATCCAAAAAAATTTCAATATGATTTTATAAAAAAAATTTACGACGCATTAAATAAAGCAAAAAGCAAAAATTTAGAAATAGCAAAAAAGAAAAACGAAACAGCGAAGCATCGTTGCGTTGCTCTTTGCATTGAGACCCGGCCAGATGTTTGCATAAAATTCATTTCAAGATTAAGAGAATTTGGTTGCACAAGAATTGAGCTCGGAGTTCAAATCCTCGACGACAAAATCTACAAATTGATAAAAAGAGGACATTCTGTAAAACAAGTTGCAGATGCAACACGCGAATTAAAAAATTCAGGATTTAAAATTGGTTATCACATAATGCCTGGTCTTCCTGGAAGCAATCCAAAAAAAGACATTGAATTATTTAAGAAAATATTTTCTGATGAAAAATTTAAACCAGATCAATTAAAAATTTATCCTTGTCAGGTTATGCCTGGAAGCGAACTTGAAAAAATTTATTGGAAAGGGGAATACAATCCCTATACAAAAGAACAAATAGAAAAAATTTTAATTCAAATGTTAAAAATCACTCCGCGATATTGCAGAATTATGAGAATTATGAGAGAGATTCCTCCAGAATATCTCGTTGCTGGAACAACAAAAATTGATTTGCGAAAAGATGTTGAAGAAGGATTAAGAAAGAAAAATTCAAAAATAAAAGAAATAAGATACAGGGAAATTGGTTTTGCAAATAAAAAAATAAATCAAAATTTAAAATTAAAAATTACAAAATATAAATCTTCTAAGCAAGACGAATTTTTTTTAGAAATTGTAAACTCCGACGACATTTTATTTGGTTTATTGAGATTAAGAATAATTGAAAATCTTGCAATGATTCGCGAACTGCATGTTTATGGAAAATCAAAATTGTTAGGGGAAAAAAGCAAAATCGGTCAACACACTGGTTTGGGAAAATGGCTAATAAATGAAGCAGAAAAAATTGCAAAAGAAAAAAAATGTTCTGAAATAAAAATAATTTCTGGAGTTGGAGTTAGAGAATATTATAAAAAGTTAGGATATAAATTAAGTTCCTTGAAAAGTGGAGAATATATGTGGAAAGAAGTTGAAGAATCCTGAGAGATGAAAAAATTCTAGCCAAGAGCAAGGAAGAAGGAATACTCTATTTAAAATTACTATTGTTGATAGCGAGTTTTTCGTTTTATGCAAAAATTTATTCAGAAATCAATTTTGTCACTACTTTTCCTATTCTAAATGCAAGAACCATACCTAATGCATATGCAAAAGGTAACCAAAAGGGGATATAAAAAATAGAAGGTTTTCCATAATACCAAATTCCGGCGGGGATACATACCAAATCTAAATTAAATATAAGGAATAACCCCACAAAATAAGCAACGTATAATTGAGATTTTTCTTCTCGCCAAACATATGCCACAAAAATAAATAACAAAACAAAGAATAGTGTTGCTAAATAATCGTGTCTCCATAATAAAGCCATAAAAGCCACAAGCAGGATATAGATAACTGCATCAAAGATTAATTCTTGAGGGATGTTTATTTTTGGAGTTTCTATTTTTCTTCCAGTTAACTGCATCATTGTATGACTCATCTTTATTAAGTTTGTGAGCCCTATAGCATAAACTATTGGAATCCAAAGAGGAATATTAAAAAAATTAGGATTGGCATATGTCCATGCACCATAATGAACACATGTTATTTCTTCTATTGCAGAGAGTATAAAGATTAAGATTATCATCCAATAATCGTAAGGTTTTTTATCCCAAACACGCCAAGCCACAAGAAAGATTCCTGCTAAAATTAAAGTCATTATTTCGTTATTTCTATAGAATAAGGCTATGAGAGCAATTCCAAAAACATGAATTGCAATTTCCCACACCAAATCTTTTTTATGATTTCTCATTATCGTAATTAAATATTTTAGGTTTATAATCTTTTTTTAAACCCGGATATTTCCATTCTGCCAGTCCTTTAAAACAAATCTTGCTGTTTTATCAAAATCAACTTCTCCGCCTTTTTTAAAAAAATGTTTTTTGTTTCCAAGTTCTTCTAAAAGTTTTTCAGAATTGTTTTCAGATTTTATTTTGTAATAATTTTCCAAAATTTTTGGCGATTTTTGCATCAAAACAGCGACGACCATTTCAGGATCTCTAACTTGATTATAAGAACGGGCGTTTACTCTAACTTGTTGCGAAATTTTTTCAATCTCCGACGTGGAATATTCTTTTTTCGGAATAACTCCAGGACTATCTAACAAAAATATCTGGTTTGTTAATTTTAATTTTTGAATTCCTTTTGTAAATCCCGCTTCATGTCCTGTTCCTGCAGAGGACTTTCCGACAAGAGAATTTATCAAAGAACTTTTTCCTGTATTTGGATATCCAATAATTCCGACAAAAATTTTTTCTTTTTGAATTCGCTTTGATAAAAATTTTATTTTATTTCTCAACAATTTTATTCCTTTTCTGTCTCTGCATGAAACAATTGCATAAGGAATTATTTTCGCGAGCTCTTGTTTTGAAAATTTTTCAACTAAATCTGCTTTGTTCAAAACATGAATTATTTTTTTATTTTGTTTTTTTATTTCTTCTTCAATTTCAGGATTGTGCGTCTCGTTGATAAATCGCGCGTCAAGAATTTCTAAAAGAATGTCTGAGTCCTTAATTACTTTTTCAAGTTGAGTTGGAAATTTTTCTTTTTGTTTCCGAATGTTTTGAATATGTCCTGTATGTCGAGAGGATTTTGAAAATCTTGGTTTCATAATTTAGAAAAGAAAAAGGAGTTTAAAAAGAATTGCAATAGTTTTCTCGTCGATATTTTGAAAATTATCTATAAAAAAATTACTCGCCACGTTCTAATCTTTCAATTTCTCTTTGTGTTTCTTCAAGTTTTTTTCTTGCTTCAATAATCCTTTCTTTGTTTTCAATTTTTCTTATTTCTCTTTGCACTTCTTCAAGTTTTCTTTTTGCTTCTCGAAGGTCTGAACTTGATGTCTCTGTTTGAGATTGTTCATTCATAAAGTCGCTCAATTTTTTTACATTAATTATTTTTTCTTTTTTCTTTCTGAATTTTTTAAAAAATAAAAAAATCCCAAAAACAAATACCATAACAATAAACGAGTAAATAAAAATTTGATACTTGTTCATTACTTCTCCAAGATTTTTTATTGCAAATCCAGTTGACGTTTTATTTTCAGAAATTTCCGAGTTTTCTGTAATTGATTCTTCAATTAAAGTTGCATTATCCTCAACAATAGTAATGTTTTCAACAGGAGGATTTTTTTCTTCTTCAGATCTTAAATCAATCACAATGGGTTCATTTATTGAATAAGGCCCGAACTCCTCTTCAAAAAATTTTATTCCATTTTTTTTCATAATAATGAGAATATTAACTTCAGCATATCCTGAAGAAATAGTAGTTGAAACATCTCCGTCGCTGTTTGTATCTTGGTGAATCGCTTCGATTAATTCATATTCGCTCGCAGCTCTTAAAACATTTATTGAAACTCTGCACTGCTTTCCTGTTCTAACAAGAAGCGATGTTTCTCTAGCGGAGATTAAACAACTCATTAAGAGAATTAATGCAAGCGAAATCACTAAAATCTTTTTATTCATTTTAAAATTAATGAAATAGTGTTTTTAAATATTTTGTGTGTGTAGATGTTATTTTAATATACACATTAAAACCCATAAATCCTTAAAAAAAGATTTTGCTTTGAAAAAATATGGAACTAAAAATAAAAAAATTAATTAATGAAAAATTAATCCGTGTTGAAGCAAAAGGCGAAGTAAAAGAAATTTTAATTCAAGAAGATTTTTTAAATCAAAATTCAAATAAATTTTCAATTTGTTTCCGAGGACAAAATCAGTCAGGGATTATTGAATTAAATTCAGAAGAAATAAATTCTCTGTATGAAGAAATAAAAAGAAATAAAGAATTAATCAAAGGCGGAAAAATAATTTTTTTTGAGACAGAAACTTCTGAAAAACCTAAGAAGAAAAAATAACACAACAAGATTTAAAAATCATTTAAGCAATATAATTTAAACTGCTCACATGGTCTAACGGCTATGACACAACCCTGTCGCGGTCGTAATCCGGGTTCGACTCCCGGTG
>CAYVCF010000030.1:0-286 GCA_964450135.1 Candidatus Woesearchaeota archaeon | reverse complement strand
TTCACTAAATATTTAAATAAAGAAATTGATTTTGATGATTTGTTTAATCAAGATAATATAAATAACGTTAATATTGAGGTTAAAAATATAATAGGAGATTTTATTAATGGCTTAAAAGCTATTGCTCGCTAAGAGCAATATGGAAAAGATAATTGACATACATCATTACGATAAAAAACTTATCTCTGAATTAAAGAGAATAAAAGAAAGCATTCTCGCAAATAAAAATAAAAAATTACTTTTGGAATTTCATAATTCTTGTTTTAGTGAAGGAATTGGTAAGGCA
>CAYVCF010000029.1:9254-10797 GCA_964450135.1 Candidatus Woesearchaeota archaeon | reverse complement strand
AAAACTTCTTGTTTTTTTATTTTGCTGATTTTCAATGGAATTTTTATTTCTTCAAAAGTATTTTTGCCGACGACAAAATTAAATTGTTTTGAAATTTTTTCGCAACTCTCAGGCATAAACGGCCAGAGCAAAATTGAAATTGCTTTGATTGAGTCCGCGAGTTCGTATAAAACAAATTTGTTTTTTGTTTCCCAAGGTTTTTTTTCTTGAACATACTCATTGCAGTTGTCAATAAATTCAAAAATTAAATTCAGCGCCTTATCAAATTCTAAATTTTGCATTTTCTCGTCAATGTCTTTTAAGTTTAATTTTTTTAATAATTTATTTTCGCATTTCTCAAGTCTAATTTTTTCAATAAGCCCCGCTGTTCTTGAAATTAAATTTCCAAATTTGTTTGCTAACTCGTCGTTGTGTCTTTGAATTAATGTTGATTCTGAAAAATCTCCATCCTGTCCAAAAGGTGTTGCGCGAAATAAAAAATATCTTGCGGAATCAACCCCTGCAATTGAAACCAATTCGTCGACGTGAATTACTTTTCCATGTGACTTTGAAATTTTTTCGTTGTTGAATGTCCACCACCCATGCGCAAAAATTTTTTTTGGGAGTTCAAGTTCTGCTGAGAGCAAAAACGCAGGCCAGTAAACCGCATGAAACCACAAAATATCTTTTCCAATCAACTGAACATCTGCGGGCCAAAATTTTTCTTTTCCTTTTTCTCTTGTCGCAGAATAATAATTAAACAACGCGTCAAGCCAGACATAGCTGATATGTTTTTTATCAAATGGAAATTTTATTCCCCAATCAAAAGTTATTCTTGAAACGCTCAAATCATTCAGTTCTTCTTTCACACGATTTATTATTTCTTGTCGTCGGTGTTTCGGAGAAATGAAGTCAGGATTTTTTTCATAAATTTTTAAAAGTTCTTTTTTGTATTTGCTTAATTTAAAAAAATAACAATCTTCTTGAAGTTTTTCTATTTTCAGTTTGTGAATTGGGCAACAGCCGTCTTTCAAATCTTTTTCAGTGTAATAGCCCTCGCAGTCAGTGCAATAATATCCAGAATATTTTCCAAGATAAATGTCGCCCTTGTCGTAAATTTTTTTAATTATTTCTTGAACAACTTTTTCGTGATCCTTATCTGTGGTTCTTATGAATCTGTCAAAATCAATGTTTAAACTTTTCCAGGATTTTTTGAATTTTGGAATTAGCTCGTCGACAAATTCTTTTGGGTTCTTGTTATTTTTTTCAGCAACTTCTTGAATTTTTTTTCCATGCTCGTCTGTTCCAGTCAAGAAAAAAACTTCTTTTCCTTTTACCTTGTTCCATCTAGACAAAACATCTGCTGCTAGCGTTGTGTAAGCGTGGCCGATATGCGGGATGTCGTTTGGATAATAAATCGGAGTTGTTACATAAAATTTTTTTTCTGTCATAAAAATGGAATAGGTTTAGGATTTATTAATCTTATTATTTGGGTTGTGAATTTTCAAACCTCAAATTTTTTAAACTCTTTTTTCTTTTTCTTTTAATGGAAAATATAACTTTT
>CAYVCF010000029.1:1631-9154 GCA_964450135.1 Candidatus Woesearchaeota archaeon | reverse complement strand
GGGAATTGGGAAAAACTTGATTTAAGAGTTGCTGAAATTAAAAAAATTGAAGACAAAGAAAACAAGAAATTTTCTGTCTCTTCAATTTTTAAGGAGAATATAAAATGGAAAATATAACTTTTGGGAATTGGGAAAAACTTGATTTAAGAGTTGCTGAAATTAAAAAAATTGAAGACATTGAAGGAGCCGACAAACTTTACAAATTAAAAATCAACGTCGGAGAATTAGGGAAAAGAACAATTTGCGCAGGCATAAAAGAATTTTATTCAAAAAAAGAATTGGTTGGGAAAAAAATAATTTTAGTTGCAAATCTTGAGCCGAGAAAACTTCGCGGAATTGAAAGTCATGGAATGTTGCTCGCAGCAGGAAGCAAAGAAAAGAATATTTGCGTTTTATTAACACCTGATAAAGAAGTTGAAAACGGAATGAGAATTAGTTAATCTTATATTCTGCAGTATAAAAAAGTTTAAAAAGAAAATAAAATTAATTTTCAAATGGCAACTGGAGATTATCGTTGTGAATCAGCAAAGTGGGATAGTAATTTAAGGATGAAAACTTGTAATAGAGACGGTTATGAAGGAACTCCTTGTGAAGGAGATGTTAGACATTGTGAACTGCCACAAGAAAGACATGGGCTTGAATCAAGACGAGCGGTAGTTAATTTTGGGAGTAGATTAAATTCTGTTCTTACAGAATATCCTTGAATGTATATGTAAAGTTTATAAAAATTTCTAATTATTTTTCTTTCAATTTTTTTAGAACTTGCTTTTCTTTCCAAAGGCCTTTGCAATTTTTTCAAAAATAGTTGGCTCGTCTTGATTTGAATCATAATTAACTCCAATAATTTGAGCTGCAATTTCTTTGTAAGCTCTTGCTGCTTTTGATTTTGGATGAGTGTGAACAACTGCGTCTTTTTGATGAAGCGATTCTGAAACAGAATTATCCTCTGGAACCATTCCTAAAATTGGAACTTCAAGCATGTCTTTCACAACTCCTGGTGACATTTCAATATTATTTTTTTTCACGCGCGTGATTATGACTCCTTTTATTTTTTTATTTTTTTCTTCAGAAATTTTTATTGCTTTTAATGCGTCGGTAATCGCAGGCATTTCAGGATTTGAAACAACAATTAATTCATCTGCGAGTTCTATTGCTCCAAGAGCTTCTTCGCCCAACCCTGCTGCGCTGTCGAGAATAACATATTCAGAAATTCCCTGAAAATCTTTTTTAAAATCTTTTAATTTTTCTGGTTTTACTTTTCTTAATTCTTTAATTGACAGAGATGACGGAATTATTTTCAGACCTGATTCGTGTTTGTAAATTGCTTCTTCGATTTGAACTTTGTTTAATAAAAAATGATTTAAATTTACAGGAACTTCAGGAGAGCCGAGGTGAATTCCGACATTTGGCGTCGACAAATTGCAATCTATGACAGAAACATCTTTTCCAAAATAATTTATAGCTGCGCCTAAGTTAATAGCAGTTGTTGTTTTTCCAACACCCCCTTTTCCAGAAGTAATTACAATAATTTTCGCCATACGCCCTCAGGATGAAAGAAATTGTTTTGTCGTGCTTATAAAGTTTTCCAACATTTCAGAATACTCTTTTAACTTTTCTAAGTTCACTTCAATTTCTTTTCCTTGATAAAGTATTTTAAGCGAAACATTTTTTCTAAACTCTCCGATTCTTTCTGTTCTCAGACCCTCTAATTTTTTTAACATCTCGTAAAATTCCAAGACAATAATAAAATTTTTATTTTTTTTAAACAATTCTTTAACTAACTCAATTTTTCCAAAAGGATTTGCAGGAACTACTTTTATTTTCTTTTTTGCTTTGGCGTGACGCAAAATAGCTTCGATACTTGTCTCTATCATTCTTCTCCATCTAAGAAGGAGGTTGTAAATTACATCGCAGGTTTTTGTGTATTTTAAACTCACATACAAAAGATGATCTGCGCTTATTTTTTCCTGAATTATTTCTTCCATATTTTTCGCAGAAATGATTAATCAAACTATATTTTTATACCTTTCTGAAAATTTCGTTTGTCTTTGAAATTAAAAATTTTGACAGAAAAATAAATTCTTTGACTTTTTCAAGATTTATTATTTTTATTTTTGAATTATTTAAAATTACATAATTCTCATTTCGCTTAAATTCTATCTGGCTTTTGTTGTGTTCGTCGACGATTTCAAATAATTCTTTGATTTGTTGGATTTGAATTTTTGTGATTTGATATTTTGGCGCGCATTTTTCAAAAAATGTTGAGAAATTTTTTTGATGGTTTTCATAAATTTTTATCCTGTTAAAAAAAGATTCATAAATTAAAATGCAAGAAATTATTTTTCTGATTGCTATTGATAATTCTTCCAAACATCTTATAAAAATTTTCGGCTCGTTTATCAGAGGATAGGTTACATAAATTAAGTGGTCAATAAAACGAATTATTTTTTCAGCTTCTTCAATTTTCAGAACAATATTTTTTTCCACTAAAAATCAATGCATTTAAAGTTTATGTATTTTACTAGAGAAATATTTATTAACCTCATTTGAATAATTTTCTTATGGAATTTAGATTTTATGGGGGAAGGGCTTGCGCAAGATTTTCTATACCAGATAAATATGTAAGAGGATATTTGGCTGAAGAAGGAACAATAACTCTTAGAGCATGTAAAGGAAATGTTCTCCAGCAAATAGAATCATTTGATAAAACAACTGAAAGAAGAATGACTGCTGAAGAATGGTTTGAAGAATTAAATTAACTTAATTCTAAAATTGTTTCTGCTAAATCTCCGTTGAATTTTTCAAGGGTCTCGCGCGCTTGCTTTTCTGTGCAGTTTGTTTTTTCCATAACTTGTTTTACATCTTCGTCAGAAATATTCTCTTCTTCAGAAACTTCGCCAGTGATTTGAAAACTTTCTTGTCCCTGCATTTTTATTTTTTGAACAGATGGATTTTCTATGACAATTTTTTTATTGTCTGTTTTTTCAATTATTACGCGAACAGCGTCGATATCTTGTTGCGAAATTCCCATTTGTTTCATCACGGCTTGCATTTGTTTTGGATTAATTCCTGGGAACATTTTATTTAAAAAATACTGGCATTAAAATTCTTAAAATAATTATTGCGATTATAAAAATAATTACATGAGTTGGTTTTAAGTTGAAAAAACTTTTGTATTCTTCATGATATCTTGTGAGCCCGCTGAATCCAGACGGAATGTTTACGTCGTTCGCCATAATTATCTTTAAATACACTTATTTTTAAATATTGCTATATGAAAAAATTAAGTCCTTTAGAAAAGTTATCAGAAGAATTAAGAAAAATAAATCTTGGGTATGTGATTTCTAATGTAAGAAGAGAAACTAATTCTCTCTCAATTGGGTTTGCTGAAAAACCAGAAAATTTAGAGCGCCCAAGAATTATTGAAGAAACTTTTAGAACACATTTATTGCAGGCAATTTCAAGAACAGGAGAATTTGGAAATATGATCGGATCATTTAATGTCTCTTATTTAGGAACTCGCGTTTATGTTTTTATTGACCAACTTCAATTTTCAGAAGTTAAAAATATCATGAGTTTAATTCTCAACGCTTATGCAGATTATTTACAAGACACAAAATAGAAATTTTATCTCACAAGAATATTTTAAAAACTCTAAGAACATAGAAGTATATGGCAGAATTTGATTTTAAAAATGTAGAAGAAAAATTAAAAAAATTTTGGGAAAAAGAAAAAATTTACAAATTCAATCCTGAAAATAAAAAAGAAATTTTTTCAATTGATACGCCTCCTCCGACGGTTTCTGGAGAAATGCACATTGGACATGCATTTTCATATTCTCAACAAGATTTTATCGCAAGATTTATGCGAATGAAAGGAAAAAGTATTTTTTATCCATTCGGCACAGACGATAACGGACTTCCGACAGAAAGATTAGTGGAAAAAATAAATAACATTAAAAGCAAAAATCTTTCAAGAACAGAATTTATTGAACTCTGTCTAAAGACATTAAAAAAAATTACTCCTGCTTTTGTTCAAAATTGGAAAGATATAGGAATGTCTTGTGATTATGAATCTTATTATTCAACAATTGATAAACACTCGCAAAAAATTTCACAAAGTTCTTTTATTGAATTATTTAAGAAAAAAGAAATTTATAAAAAAAATTTCCCAACAATCTGGTGTCCTGAATGTCAGACCTCAATTGCGCAAGCAGAACTTGAGGACAAAGAACAAGAAAGTTTATTTTTAACTTTGAGATTCAAATGCGACGGAAAAAATTTGCTGATTGCAACAACTCGTCCAGAATTATTAGGCGCGTGCGTCGCTGTTTTTGTAAATCCAAAAGATAAAAGATACAAAAATTTAGTTGGGAAAAAAGCAAAAGTTCCAATTTTTAATTTTGAAGTTCCGATTATCAAGGACGAATCAGCAGAAATTGAAAAAGGAACAGGGGCGTTGATGATTTGTTCTTATGGCGACAGATTTGACGCAGAAGCAATTAACAAACACAAATTAAAATCAAAGATTATTTTAAACGAAAACGGAACTTTGAAAACTGAAAAATATTCTGGATTGAAAATTAAAGACGCGAGAAAAAAAATTTTAGAAGATTTGGAAAAAAATAATTTTGTCGTCGAGAAAAAACAAATTAAGCATTTTGTAAATGTTCATGACAAATGCGGGACTGAAATTGAGTTCATTGAAACAGAACAATGGTTCACGAAAATTCTTGATAAAAAAAATGAACTGATTTCTCAGGCGAAAAAAATAAATTGGTATCCTAAATTTATGTTTAAGAGATATGAAAATTGGGTTAATGGTTTAGAGTGGGATTGGGGAATTTCAAGGAATAGACATTTCGGAGTTCCGATTCCTGTTTGGGAATGTCCAAAGTGCAAAGAAATAATTTTACCAGAAGAAAAAGAACTTCCAGTTGATCCATTGCAATTAAAAAAGAAATGTAAAAAATGTAAAGCCGACGCTGTTCCTGAAAAAATGGTTTTAGATACTTGGGCAACGTCGTCGCTGACACCTCAAATTGCAGAACAACTTTCGCAATCAAAAAATAAAATAAAAATCCCGTATTCTCTAAGACCGCAAGGACACGACATAATCCGAACTTGGGCGTTTTACACAATTGTAAAATCTTATCTGCATGACAAAAAAATTCCTTGGAAAAATATTATGATTTCTGGAAATGTTTCAATGGCAGGAGAAAAAATGTCAAAGTCAAAAGGAAATGTTGTTTCGCCTCAAGAGGTTATGAAAATTTATGGTTCAGATGCTTTGAGATTCTGGGCAGCAGGTTCAAAATTAGGAAGTGATTTAGATTATCAAGAAAAAGATTTGGTTGCTGGGAAAAAATTAATTAATAAATTGATTAATGCGTCAAAATTTGTTTTTATGAATCTCGCGGACTTTGATTATAAAAAACCCAAAAAATTTGAAAAGCTCGACGAGATTTTTTTGGGAGAGTTAAATCAATTAATCAAATTCTCGACGGGAAATTTTGAAAAATATGAATATTCAAAAGTAAAATCAGATGTTGAAAAATTTTTCTGGGAAGAATTTGCTGGAAATTATCTTGAAATTGTAAAAGGAAGAGTTTACCGAGGACAGGGCGATGCAAAAAAATCTGCTCAATATGTTCTTTACAAATCTCTTTTAGAAATTTTGAAAATGCTTGCCCCATTAATGCCATTTATCACAGAAGAAATTTATCAGGAATATTTTAAAAAAAATGAGAAGGAAGAATCAATTCATATTTCAAGCTGGCCTATTGAGGGAAATGAAGCTCCGTCGGAGAATTGGAAAACTTTTACAGAAATTTTAACAAAAGTCCGTCAAGAAAAATCATTTGCAAAAAAACCAATGAATGCAGAAATTAGATTGGAACTTTTAAAAAAAGATTATGAACTTCTGTATAAAAATAATTTACTTGATGATTTGGAAAATGTTACAAACACAAAAGAAATGCAAATTATTCCGGCAAAAAAATTTCAAGTTGAATTTTTCTAAAAATATCCAAACAATTAAAAATCTCTTTGCGATATTATAATTATGGGATATGATATAATCATCGGAAGAGATAGTAGCGACAAAAAAGATTTTTCAAACAGGGGGCTGATAAACATCGGAAAGGGTTTTGTAAAAATGGGGCAATATACTTCTCTTTCAAATAAAATTTTTATGGATATTGCGCGAAGTCATGTTATCTTAGTTGCAGGAAAAAGGGGTTCTGGAAAATCTTACACTCTCGGAGTTATTGCAGAAGAACTTTCAAATCTTCCAAAAGAAGCGAGTCAAAATATAGCGTCGCTGATTTTTGATACAATGGGAATTTATTGGACAATGAAATTCAAAAACGAAAAGGACTCTGCGCTTTTAGAAGAGTGGGGACTTGAAACAAAAAAACTTCCTGTAAAGGTTTTTGTTCCAATCGGACACTGGGAAAATTATCTTGATAAAAAAATTCCTGTTGACGAGAAATTCGCATTAGACCCATCAGAGATGAACGCAGACGATTGGATTATGATTTTTGATCTGAAAATAATTGAACCGGTTGCGGTTTTAATTCAGAGAATAATTCACAAATTAAAACAAGAAAAAAAATTCACAATAGAAAAAATAATTTCTGAAATAAAAAAAGATTTAGAGTCCTTGCATGAAACAAAAAATTCTGCGGTTAGTTTATTTGAAGTCGCGCAAACTTGGGGGATTTTTGCAAAAGAAAACCAACCAGCGACGACGATTCGAGAATTAGTAAATGCAGGAACAACTTCTGTTTTAGATTTAAGCGTTTACAATTCTGTTGGCGCGTTTAATATACGAGGGTTAGTGATAAATTTAATTTCAAGAAAAATTTTTAATCAGAGAATGGACTCAAGAAAAGAAGAAGAAATGAAATCTATTTCGCAAAAAATTTCTTACTCAAATCAGGAAGAAAAAAAGAAAGACCCGCTGGTTTGGATTTTTATCGACGAGGCGCACGAATTTTTGCCTTTAGGCGAGAAAACAATTGCAACAGACGCTCTGATACAACTTTTAAGAGAGGGAAGACAGCCGGGAATTTCAGTTGTGCTCGCGACTCAACAACCAGGAAAAATTCATACAGATGTTATGACTCAGTCAGACATTGTAATTTCGCACAGAGTGACTTCATCGCAGGACTTAAATGCCTTGAATAATATTATGCAGTCCTATGTTTTGGAAAGTATAAAAAAACAAATGGATGATTTGCCGTCGCTAAAGGGCTCTGCGATTCTTCTTGACGATAATTCAGAAAGAATTTATCCAATGCGCGTGCGCCCAAGATTTACATGGCACGGAGGAGAAGCTCCAACTTCAATCTCTAAAGAAAAAAGTTTATAAATTAAAAAATAATTTCTTCTCGGGAGTGCATGGCACGGTGAGTGAGTTCACGAACAATCGCCTCAAAAATAAAAAGTGAGTGGGCTCACGAATTAGGAGAAGCTCCAACTTCAATCTCTAAAGAAAAAAGTTTATAAATTAAAAAATAA
>CAYVCF010000029.1:0-1531 GCA_964450135.1 Candidatus Woesearchaeota archaeon | reverse complement strand
AGTGGGCTCACGAATTAGGAGAAGCTCCAACTTCAATCTCTAAAGAAAAAAGTTTGTAAAATTAAGAAAATTATTGCGCTGGCTTTAGTTTGCATGAAAGAAATCTTTGATAAACTGTTCTTATTTGTTCAGGAGAATAGCCCTCAAGAGGTTGTCTTCCGTCAGTAAACTGGGAAAAATTTTCTTCAAGAGTTGTTCTCATAGTATCTATATCCCAATCAGGAATTGATAAGAGGACCCTATATTTTTCTGGATGTAATTTTCTAACTTTCCAAGTTTCAACTTCCCTCCCAGTTTTTTTATCTGCTTCAAGAACTCTCTTATTTAAATATGCTCTTACTTGCTGAGTGGACTGTAAACTTCTTGTTGTTGGAAAATATTGTTGAAGAGTTGTTCTTAGTTCTGGAATTCTTCTATAACCAAATCCAATTCTTTTAACTTCATTTAAAAAAGCTTGATATGTTTCAGTTCGTCTTAATCTTTTAACGACTCTATCTTCTTCTGCTTCAATTTCTCTTTGATTTTTTAGATGAGCTTTTTCTCTTGCCCTAATTATTGGTAAAAGTTCTGCGCCTAATCCCTCTAAAAGAGAGTCTGCATTGTTTGGCGCGCCATTTAATAAAGAAACTTCAAGTAAAAAAGGATCATGATGACTAACTGCTTCAATTACATCTTTATCTGCTTGTTCATGAACCCCAGCAAGTCCTAAAAAAGTTCCCTGAGAATCATAATGAAATCCTTCAGAAAAACCTTCATCTCTCGTCGGTGAAACAGAATCTCTAATAAGCAAATCAGGAAATTCTAATTGTCCTGTTGCGACTTTTGTTTTTCTTCTCATTTTATAACTACTATAAAGTTATATATAAACTTTTTGATTTTCAAATTTGATTGTCTTCATTTTTTTACCACTCCCCCAATGTTTTTTGTTGCTTCTTCTCATTTAATTCTCTAAGTTTTTCTAATTGATTTTCAATTCTCTCCTGGAACAACTTTGGTAAGCAATTGGACTTTTTGGTTAGGAACAGTTTTAATTTTAATCGGAGTTGTCGCAGGATTTTTCTGGTTCAAAGGAAAAAATAAATATTCAATTCCTGTTAAAGAAATTTCTATAAAGACAAAGAAGAAAGTAAGGAAGAAATAATTTGACGAAGAGAAAATTGCGCGAAAGAAATTTAGAGAATTCGTCGCGTTGGATTTAAAAATTTTTCTTGTTTACGCTTACTTGCAACCCCGCTCGTTTGTGGATTATCTCGCGAAATCGCTCGACGAAAAAGTTTTGGGAAAAATGTTAAGATGAAAATTTCCTTTTAATCTTAAGCAAAGTTTTTTGCAAAAATATTTTCAAGTAAATGTGAGTTACAATTTTAAGCAAAATAAAAAATCTGAGAGCACCGAGTTAAAAATGCGGTTTTACATTAATAATTTCTTCAGCGGAAAAATTTGCTGAAAGCAATTTTAGAGTCAAAAGAATTTTCGCTCTGTCGCGCAAATTATCTCCGCAAATTTATTTTCTCGTCGTTAATTTTAAAAA
>CAYVCF010000028.1:0-11277 GCA_964450135.1 Candidatus Woesearchaeota archaeon | reverse complement strand
AGTAAAAGCTTATCCAAATGAGATTTATGTTAAGTTATGAAGTTGACTTAACAGATAGTGAAGATTTTTAAAGGAAGATTTTGTTGGAAAATTATGGAAGACAGAGAAAAAAATAGTCCAGATAAACATTCATTAATAGAAAGGTTAACTCTTGCAAAAGAAGTTGGAAAAGTGCTTCCAGAAGTAATTATTCAAGAAGGTTTTTTAGCTGTTGCAGTTGGGGGATTATATACTACTATTGGGGCAGGATTATCTTCGTGGGGATTTTTTCTAACAGGACATCAAGAAGCTACAAAAATTTCTGCAATAGTTGAAGCAATTGGTCTTGGAACTTGCGTAGTAGGCGCAGTTGGATCTGTTTCTTTAGCAATTCTTTACACTGCATGTGCTTGTTCTATGGGGGACACAACAACAACTCTTCCAATAGATCGTTTAAGATTTTGTATAGATGATTATAAACAAAGAAAGTATAGATAAAAGTAAAATGAAACTTCAAAATGTTCGCGCAGATTTGCACACGCATGGATGGGCCGGACAAGAAACAGGAAAAGGGCAAATTGTTTTAGAGAAATTAGGTGAGACAGGAAGACGCGATTTAGCAACGCTTTGCACGCAAGGATTTTTTCAAACGCAAAACACTTTAATTGGCTTAGTAAATTTTGGGGACACTCGTTATGAAAAAATTGTAAATACGCGTGGAAGTTTAGGAAGGGGTCTTGAAGTTTACGACGATCACAGACAGAGATTTGTCGGAGTTCATCTTATTGGAAATTGTGATGCAGAAAGTAAATGGTGTTTTGTTTTGCGAGGGCAAGAAATTCCAACAGATAAAGGGCATGTTTTAATTTTAGGTGGAGATAAAAATATTCAATATGAAAAATTAGATGATGTTTTAAAATGCGCGGAGGAGATGGGCGCGTTAAGAGTTGCAGATCATCCGCTTGCAAAAAAAGGAATTCTTGGAAAAGTTTTTTCTTTATTAACTCAGAATGGAAAGCCCCTTTCATTAGGAAAATTAACTTTAGAAGATTATGCAAATATATTTGATGGTGTTGAAGTTTGCAATTCAAATGTTCCTGAATTAACAGAAGAAACAAAAAAACTTGCAAGAAAGTTAGGAAAAAAAGAGTTTGCAAATTCTGATTCTCATGACTTGAAAAGAATGTTTAGTTCATATATGAATTATCTAGAATTGGATTTTAGTTCTTGGGAAAAATTAAGAACAAATTTGAAAACTCAAGGAGAAATGCATTTTGGAAGAAACAGAAAACATGAAAACCTTTGGCATGGAATTTCTGTTTTTTATAATAAGATTAGATTAATGGCGGGTTGGGTAACATTTCCAAAATATGAAATTGAATAATTTATCGGGGGAAAGTTTTAGATAAGAATTTAATTAAAAAGAAATTTGGCTCGCTAACGCTCGCAACTTACTTTCAAGAGATATAAAAAATTCAAAAACTCTTAGATGATTGTAACCTGCAAAGTATTGTTTTCAAGAATATTTATTAGCGAAAATATGCTATGGACTACGCTCTTATCCATCTCTTTCAAAAATTATATCTAACCTCAACAATCTTTATAATCTATTAAAATTCTCTTGAATTATGGTGAAATTTTCATTGGTGATACCAGTTGCTCCAACGAGAAACGCAGAGATTCTTGAAAGCATTAAAAAATTAGATTATCCAAAAAAAGATTTTGAAGTTCTTGTGGAAATAGGACTCAATCCTTCTGAGAACAGAAACAAAGGCGCAGAAAAATCAAAGGGGGGCTTTGTAATTTTTTTAGATGATGATGCATTTATTGATAAAGATTATTTAAATAAAGTAGAAGAATTTTTAAAAAAATATCCAGAAACAGATATTGTTGGAGGCCCGCAACTAACTCCAGAACAAGATGGGTTTTTTGCAAAAATTTCTGGAATCGCGCTGACCTCAAGTTTTGGCGCGTTCAAAGTTAACAAGAGATATCAAGAAGGAAAAATAAATTTTAATGTTGATGAGACCTCTTTGACTTCTGCAAATTTGCTGGTGAGAAAAAAATCTTTTGAAAAAATCAAAGGATTTGATTTAAAACTTTTTCCAGGAGAAGATCCGGAATTTATTCAAAGGGCAAAAAAACTGAATTTTAAAATTGCTTACAATCCTGAAATGAAAGTTTTTCACAAACGAAGACCAAACTTTAATTTATTTTGCAAACAATTTTTTAAATATGGATTTGTAAGACCGAAGATAAATAAAATTTTAAGACAAAACAAAATTATCTTTTTAATCCCTATGCTTTTTTCAGTTTATATTTTACTTTTACCGACGATGTTTTTATTTTTTCAGCCATTTCTTTTTCCTTTTTTGTTTTATATTTTTTTAGCAGTTTTATTTTCTATAAAAGACATTTACAAAGAAAAAAAATTTTCTTTGATTTTTCTTTTGCCAATTTTATATTTTTCAATTCACCTCTCTTACGGAATTGGGATGCTTACCGGTTATGTAAAACTTCTTCATAACAAATAATTTAAAGAAACTTTTTAGTATAAGAACATGAACATCGCGATCGGCTACCCTCCGACAGAATCTGAAAAAGGAACTGCTTTGCTTAGTCAGAACAGACAATTTCAATGGTTCAGCAACCCAAGTTATATTTTTCCAGTGATTCTCGCAAGTGCCGCGACAATGTTGAATAAAGAAAATAAAGTAATTTGGTTAGATTGCATAGCAGAAAAAATTTCTTGGAAAAAATTTATAAAAATCTTAAAAGATAAAAAAATTGAAGTGTTCATTTTTGAAACAAAGACCCCTGTTATAAAAAGACATTGGAAAATTATTGACAGATTAAAAAAAATATTTCCTAAATTAAAAATAATTTTGCTGGGGGATCATGTAACCTCTTTTCCTGAAGAAAGTTTGAAAAACTCCGACGTGGATTTTGTTCTGACTGGGGGGGATTATGATTTTCTTTCTGTTGAGTTGACTAATTATCTAAATGGAAAAATAAAAAAAATTCCCGACGGGATTTATTATAAAAAGGCAGGAAAAATTTACGGAAAAAAATTTCAACTAAATCATAAATTAAATGAAGCAGATTTTGTAGATAGAGAATTAACAAAATGGAAACTTTATGAGCGAGAATATAATCTGATTGGAAAACCTTTTTTTTATATAATGTCTGGAAGGGATTGTTGGTGGGGCAAGTGCAAATTTTGTGCATGGCCGAGATTGTTCCCTTGTTTTAGAAATCGTGGTGTTGAAAATGTTTTAGATGAAATTGGAGAATTAATTAAAAAATATAATGTAAAAGAAATTTTTGATGATTCTGGAACTTTATTTACGGGAAAATGGTTGAAAGATTTGTGCAATGGACTAATTCAAAGGGGGTATAATAAAAAAATAAAATATTCATGCAATATGAGATTCGGAGCGTTAAAACAAGAAGATTATTCTCTGATGAAAAAAGCAGGATTTAGATTATTGAAATTTGGGCTTGAAAGCGCGAATCAAAAAACATTAGACAGATTAGACAAAGGAATAAACGTAAAAGACATTCTTGAAGGATGCAAAATGGCGCATAAATCCGGGCTAACAGTTCATCTTACAATGATTGTTGGCTATCCTTGGGAAACAAAAAAAGATGCGATGAAAACTTTTGAACTTGCAAAAAAATTAATGCAGTCAGGAAAAGCAGATTTACTTCAAGCAACAGTTTTAATCCCTTATCCAGGAACTCCGCTTTGGGAAGAAGCAAAAAAAGAAAATTGGTTTTTGTTTAATCCTCTTGATTATGAAAGATATGATATGCGCGAGTCGGTTTTAAAAACAAAAGATTCAAATCCAAAAGAGATAGTAGAAGTTTGCGGAAAAATTTATACAATTTTTTTAACTCCAAAATATATTTTTAATAGAATAAAAAACATAAAAAATTTTGAAGAACTAAAATTTAATTTAAGGGGGATCATAGCAGTAATCGGACATCTAAAAGATTTTTTTTAAAATGGAATATACTGTCTCAAAAGAAGGGGATAAGAAAGTAGAAAAAGATATGAGCATAATTGTAAATGAATTAAAAAAAATACCAAAAGTAATTTCAATAATTTTAACCGGCGGATTTGGAAGGGGCGAGGGACCAATAAAAAAAATAAAAAATAAAATCGCTTTATACAATGATTATGATGTGCAGGTTGTCTCTGAAATTGCAATGGACAAAGAAAAGGTAGATAGATTATCTGAAGAGATTTCAAAAAAACTCGGCTTTTCTGGAATAATAAATTTTTATCCTTTTGTTAAAGAAAGACAAAAAATAAAAGATAATTTTTATTTGGATTTAAAATTTTACACTTTGAAAGAATTAAAAGAACTGCTTCCGAGAATAAGAACTTATGAATTCAGAAATGATTCAACAATTCTTTATGGAAAAGATATTAGAAAATTAATTCCAAATTACAGCTTAAAAAAAATTTCATTGTCTGAAGGAATAAAATTTGTGCTGGACAGAATGAGCCACCTAATAGAATATTATTCTCTGGAAAAAAACCACGACGAGGAATTTGTTACTTACTCAATTTGTCAGGCATATTCTGCTATGTGCACTGCATTGTTATTGCTTTCAAAAAAATATGAAATAGGGTACAAAAAATCTTCAGAAATTTTTTTAAAAAATTATAAAAAAGATTTTCCAGAATTGTATCTGCAGATTCCAAATTTAGGAAAAAAAATAGAAGAATATGTTCAATGGAGATTGAATTCGGAAAAGAAAGAAATAAAAAACCTTGATGAGGAATGGAGAACTGCTGGAAAAAGTATTATTGAAGTTGCGAAATATCTTCTCTCCAAATTTTTGGATAAGAAAATTGAAACATTAGAAGAACTTTCAGATTCAATATTTGAGATGAAAGAAAAATTTTATTCTCCGTATGTAAAAGAAATATTAAAAAATAAAATAGGGTTTGAAAATAGATTATTAGTAAAATTTTTGACGCCCTTTGTCTCTCTAATTTTAAAATATAAATTTTATCAAAGATTAAAAAAGAAAAAAATGCAGGGCTTAAAGATATTTTTTAGCAAATCTCCTGACATGACAATTTATGCTTCTGCCCCATATATCCTAGGAGCAATACTTGAAAAAAATAAAATTGACAAACAAATATTAAAAAAAGGGCAGGAAATTTTTAAAAAAATTTATCCAACAAAATCAAAAGAATGGGAGGAGATTAGCGTAGAATACGCAAATGCTTATATATCATTTTTTCTTCAAAAAATCTAATGGAAAAAATTTTAATTATCTGCATAGATGGTCTTGGATTTGACAGATTAAATGAAAAAAATTCTCCATTCTTATCAAAGTTTGCAAAAAAAAATTCCATTGCAAGATTAAGAACTTTTTTTGCATTCACTGGAATTGAACATTCTTTTTTATCTGGTCAAAGTCCTGCTGAGAGCGATATATGGCTGGAATTTTCAAAAGAAGATTCTATATTCAAATCAAGATTATTAAGTTTATTTTCTTGGAATAAAAAGTTAAGAGATTACTGTGCTGTCTTTCTGCAACTCGCTCACAATCGCGGATGGCTATCAGGACTCCACAATATTCCAACTAAATTTTTAAAATATTTTGATACTTCAATAAAAGAAGGTTTGTGGAAATTAGAACTTTTCAGAAATAAAAATTTTGTGCTATACAAGTGGCCGTTATTTGTTTATTCTGACGACGGAAAAATAAAAAAGAAAATAATTTTCAAAAACGAAAATGACGAAGATAGACTAAATAGAATAATGGAG
This sequence comes from Candidatus Woesearchaeota archaeon, assembly GCA_964450135.1. Classification (GTDB taxonomy): domain Archaea; phylum Nanobdellota; class Nanobdellia; order Pacearchaeales; family GW2011-AR1; genus CAYVCF01. The sequence continues at coordinate 5,506 of CAYVCF010000028.1, read as the reverse complement.
AAAAAAGATTTTGATTTATATTATACTCAATTACTTTCTATTGATAAGGCAATGCATAGATATGGGAAGCATAGTCAAGAAGCAGATGAAGTGATAAAAAAAATAGACGACATCTTAGAAAAAAAAGTTTCGTATTTTTTATTAAAAAATCCTGACGCGAAAATAGTTCTCTGGAGTGATCATGGTTTTTGCGATATAAAAAAATATATTGACATTGAAAAAAAACTTCCAAAGACAAAAGATTATATTTATTTTCTCGGAGGAACTACAATTTCGTTTTGGTTTTTTAATAACAGAATAAAAAAAGAGATTGAAAAAATATTAAAAGAGTTTAAAGAAATAAAAATTCTTAACAAAGAAGATGCTAAAAAATATTCTATTCTGCTTTCAGAAAAAAATGGTGAATTGATTGCTTATTTAGAAAAAGGAAATTATTTTTTTCCAAACTTTTATCAAAAAACAGAAAAGGAAAAATTTAAAGCAATGCATGGTTATCCTGATGATAAAGAACTTGACGGATTTTTTATAAACAATCTAAAAATAAAAAAAGAATTAAAATTAAATGAGGTTTTGGAAAAAATAAAAAGATAAAATGAAACAATCAATTTGTTTGATAAACCCTCCGTTGGATAAAAAAACCACGAGCAAATTTCCGATGTCTGGGGTCCCACTTGGAATTGCTTCACTTGCAGCATACCTAAGAATGAAAGAAATAAATATCTATGTTATCGACGCTGTAATTGCAAAATATGATTCAAAAAAAACTGCGGAAGTTGCGATAAAAACAGGAGCAAAAATAATAGGCATAAGTTGTTTGACTGAAAACAGATATGCCGCCCTGAACACTTTAAAAGAAATAAAAAAATTAAATTCAAAAATTACCACTATAATCGGGGGACTTCACGCAACTTTTTCAGATAAACTTATTTTAGAAAATTATCCTTTTGTAGACATTGTGGTGAGAGGAGAAGGAGAAGAAACATTGTATGAAATTGTAAAAAATATTGAAGATAAAAAAACATTTGAAAAAATAAATGGAATAAGTTTTAGAAAAAATAGCGAGATAAAAATAAATCCTGCAAGAGAATTTTTAAAAGAGATAGAATCCTTGCCAATGCCGGCCTATGATCTTTTTCCGATGAAAGATTATGAACTTCCTCCAGATGTAAAAATAAAAGTTAAACAAACTTCTTTAGTCACAACATCGAGGGGTTGCCCAATGGGTTGTAAATTTTGCGAGACAACTCATGCTTGGGGAAGAAATATAAGAAGCACCTCTGCTGAAAAATTGTTTGAGATTGTAAAAAAACTTTACACTGACTTTGGAGTTGATTATATTCGGTTTGCCGACGATTTATTTACGATGAAAAGGGATAAGGTAATAAAATTTTGTGAATTATTAATCAAAAGCAAACTGCCTATAAATTTCAGAATTCAGGCAAGAGTTGATACAGTTGATTTAGAAGAATTAAAAATTTTAAAAAAAGCTGGATGTGATTTAATTGAGTATGGCGCAGAATCTGGCTCGAACAAAGTTTTAAAAGAAGTTGGTAAGAATATCACAACAGAAAAAATAAAAAAAGCGGTTAAAATTACTCGAGAGGCCGGAATTGAAATAAAATATTTTTTAATTGTTGGTTCACTCAAAGAAGGCCCGAATGAAACTTGGGAGACATTTGAATTAATCAAAGAAACAAAACCAGACTGGATTGGAATAAATGCTTTGACAATTTATCCTGGAACAGAAGTTTACAATATTGCAAAAAAAGAGGGGTTAATCGACGACAATTTATGGTTGCATTATATAAATCCAAAGACAGGAAATGCTCCGTTGTATACAAAAAATTATTCTGCGAAAGAAATGATTTTTCTTTGTCAGCTCGGGCATGTGTGGGCTTGCAGAAATTCTCCGAAAAGAAAAGAATACCCCAAGTTTGAAAAAATTTTGGCTTCAATACTGAATGAAAATTTGGCGAAGATATTGGTAAAAAATAAACTTGCGAGAAAAACTGCGTCAATGCTTGCATTTCTTGCCCAGCCCCTGCTTCCATAATGAAAGAAAAAAAGGTATTTGTTTTTGAAAAAGAAAAAATAAGTTTATATCGTCCAGAAAGCATGGAAGAAATTGAGAAATGTGTTGAAGAAATTTTTAAGGAAAATGAAAAAATCTTTCCAAAGAATAAAAACTCAAAAATCCTCTTAAAACCAAATTTCAACAATGATTTAAATGCTCTGACAGGAAACTCAACAGATTTAAGAATTATCGTCGCTGTTTTGAAAAGTTTGAGAAAAAGAGGGTATAAAAAAATTACAATTGGAGAAGGAAGTAATTGCGGAATAAACCACATTGGGCTTAATGTTTTTAAAAGATTGGGAATTGACAAGATTGCAGAATTATTTAATGCAGAGTTAATAAATTTTAATAAAGACGACGGAAAAAAAATTCAACTTGTGACAGGGGAAGCAAAGATTGCAAAAACGATTTTAAATGCAGAATTTGTAATTAATCTTCCAGTTATAAAAACTCATGTTGAAGCAGGAATGACCTGCGCTTGCAAAAATTATATGGGTGCATTAATCGGAACTGAAAAAAGAAAAATGCATGACTGCTTAGAAAAAAATATTGTGAGATTAAACGAAATAATAAAAACCGATTTGATAATTGTCGACGGAATTATCTGCATGGAAGGTCGGGGACCAGGAGATGGAATTCCAAAAAAGTTAGGAATTATTTTATCTGGAAAAAATCCTTTTTTAATGGATTTATTTTGCACGAAATTAATCGGACTTGACTACAAAAAAATTAAATTTTTGCAAGAAGCAATAAAAAACAATAAAATTTCTGAAAAAGACATTGAAAAAATAAAAAAAATAAATGCTCTTGCAAAATTCAAGCCAGGAACAAAAACTTTGGCGGATATAATCTTACTTAATAATTTTTTTATTGGAATAAGGTTCTCAAAGATTTTTGAAAAAGTTTTTAACAAAGGAATTTTGCCGTGGCTGTTATATAAAATAGGAGTAAAACAGGATAAATATATTTTAGAGGAGAGGGATATTCGCGGATTTGATTTTGAAAAAAAATATGAAGGGGAAATAAAAAAATGTTTAGAAGAATATTGTCCTCTATCTTTGAAAAGTCCAAAAGATAAAAAATGCATAAGATGTATGTACTGTTATCAAATTCTTCCAGAAAAAATAAATGTCGACGGAGATTTGAGGGATTTTGAAATGCAAATGAAAAGATTTAATAAATCGCTTCAAAAGAGTTTGAAAAATGACCGACAACCTTAACGCAACTTATTTGAATAAAAATTTTCTTGTTAGAATTTTCAGCAGGACAAAAGTGAATATTGCAATAAAATTAGCAAAAATAAAAAAAGACGATTTAATTCTTGATTTTGGTTGCGGCGCGGGCTGGTTAAAAAATAAATTAAAAAAACAGGGATATAATTCAATTGGTTATGACATAACTCCTGAACACAGCGACGTTAAAAATTATACGGAGGTTAATCCTACAAAAATTTTTGCAATGGATGTTTGGGAGCATATTTCAAAAGAAGATATAAAAAAAATAATTCAAAATTTTAAAAAAATGAATTCTAATTTCGAATTGATTACTGCAATACCAACTGAAAATATTTTGTCTCGAAAAGTTAGAAAGCTTTTGGGAAAGTCAGAGAGAGTTGCTGATCACATAACTCCAATAAAAGAAATTTTAAAAATTTTAAATTCAGAATTAAAATTTGTAAAAAAAATTAATTTTCTAAGCGTTAGCTGGATTGGGAAATTTAAGTATATTTGAATTCATAAACAACTAAAATAAATTGTTCGCCTTGTTTATAAGTTTTAACTGGAGTAAATCTTTCTGCATTTTTTTGCAAATAAGCATTCACCCAATCTTCCTGATTTTCATAACCAGAAATAATAAGGTATTTAGGTTTTTTATCGTAGACAAATTTTTCAAACTCACTTTGATTCGCTTTATATTTTCCCCCAGTTTTACCAAGATCAAACGGGTAAGTTGAGCGTTCAGAATAATATTCTATTTGCGGAAGAGAATTACTAATTATAATATCTGTTAAATTAGAATTTTCTTTTATCCATTCTCCTGCTTGTTTCACTTCGATAAAAGAAATTTTTTTTGATTCAATTAATTGGTTTGCCCAAATTAAATTCGGAATCAAAAGAAAAAATAAGATCAAAAAAACACAAACAAAAGATTTTACTTTTGAAAAATTAAACTTTTTTTCAAACATCCCTTCCAAATAATTTAGAGGAAAAACAACCAACAAAAATAAAAATGGAAGAACCGGCATAAGATATCTGTGCTCAACATAGTCAGTGATATAACCCAAAACAAGAAAAGGAATAATTAACCATAAAAGAATAAAAATCTTTTTCATAATTTCTGGATGGGATAAAAATTTATCTATTCCCAATAAAAGTTCAAATAAAAAAATAAGGGCTCCGATAAAAAATAAAATAAAAATAAATTTTAATGGGAGAGAGAAAGTTCCGTCGAGGGAATAAGGCAAATCTTTAATGTAATTAAAAACTGAAGAAAAGGTTCTTTCATTTACACTACCAACTTCTGTTTCTAGATTAACCCCGAAGTAATGCGCAAGAATATCTTTGACAGGATTACCATAATGAGAAGAATAAAGATAAATTTGTGGGGAGAGAATTATCAAAAAAGAAAGAACCGCAAACCAGAGATTTTTATTTTTGAAAATTGAAATCTTGTTTTTCAAAAACGCGAAAATCAAAAAGCAAGGGGCAAACATCAGCAATTGCATTCTTGTCAAAACAGCAAGGGCATAAAATATTCCGAAGAAAATAAGAAATTTTTTAGAAGAACTTTTTACATAACCTTTCCAAAAAAATAATAAAGACAACAAAAGAAAAAATGTCGACGGAAGTTCTGTCAAAATTCTTCCTGTAAAAAATAAAACTATCCAAGAAAAAGAAAGGCACAGAGAAACTAACAATGCTTTCTTTTTATCAAACATTTCGGAAACAATAAAATACGAAACAAAAATAATCCCTATTGAAAATAAAACTTCAGAAAACCTAATTCCTATTTCACCTAAACCTAATTTAAAAAAGATTGCACAGAATATTGGCCAGAAAAATCCACGACGGAAATACCAAATATCTCTAATATCCAAACCTAAGCCCCATCTTTTTGCAGCAACAAGATAATCTGCTCCGTCCCACCAAATTGGTTGATTCATAGTTTTTAAAAAAACAATAAAACGAATGATAAACGCGATAATTAAAATTGCAAAAAAAGTTTTATCATAATTATTGGTTATCCAAGAAGTTAAAAAATTTTTTACAGAACTCTTTCTCTTTTCAATAATTTCGTCTGAATTTTCCACAAAAAAGTTAAGGAGAAGGTGTTTTTATTTGTTGCGATGTGAAGTTTCCTCTGGAAACGAACAGACAGAAAAATTTCTTCAAATTTTACTTTTGAAATTTTTCCGGTTTTGTAAATCTCAAT